>NZ_ASZV01000057.1:0-2052 GCF_000442475.1 Ralstonia sp. AU12-08
AAATCAACAGCCAACGGCTTGATACCGCTATGGAGGCTCTCTTCCGGTACTGCATCGACCATGACGTACCTGTCATGGCACACACCAACCATTCCAATGGCCCCAGCGAGAAGTTTAAGGATTTAGCGGGGAGCGAATACTGGGCATATGCGCTGGAGAAATTTCCAGGTTTGCGTGTGAATTTTGGACACTTCGGTGACACGGATCTGGAGGATCACGGCGGTGAGAAGACCCGTAGATTTCTGGATCTGATCACTGCGACGCCAGGCTCCCCAGGCATCAACGCATTCGCAGACAGCAGCTACTTTGCAGGCGTTCTGCTCAATCAACCCAGGATGGTTGAGGTGCTGCGCTCGCTCTACGCGGCATCGAACAACCATGTCCTACGCGAGCGGTTCATGTACGGTACAGACTGGACGATGATATTGCCGCAACGCAACGTGGATCGATATCTTTCCGACTTCATGGACGTGATGCGTAGAATTGAGAGTGAGCAGCCGGACGTCGGAGCACGCCGGACATCGCTCTCAAATGCATTCTTCGGTCGAAATGCGGCGCAGTTTCTTGGCTTGGAAGTCGGTATGCAAAATCGGAGACGGTTGGAGGATTTCTACGCAGGAAACAAAATCCCTACACCCGACTGGATGCAGAAGATCGCCTAGCAAGGCGAATCCGGTAGCGAGTCATTGATAGTTAGATCCCTCAATGTCCACTGCGCGTTGGCTCACACTAGCCTCTTAGGCATATGAGCGTCATCGGCGTTGAATCGCCCCGACTTTCCTAGACACCCGCGAGCCGTTGGGAATGGCGTTGTTCGAACTCTACCGGTGATAGTCCGTTGGCGCTCGAATGGCGCCGTGTTGGGTTGTAAAACATCTCGATGTAGTTGAAGACGTCGGATTTGGCCTCCTGCCGGGTGGCATAGATTTGCCGGCGTATTCGCTCACGCTTGAGCAACTGGAAGAAGCTCTCTGCCACGGCGTTGTCGTGGCAGTTGCCGCGCCGACTCATGCTGCTCAGCAGGTTGTGCTCGCGCAGGAAGCCTTGCCAGGTTTGGCTGGTGAACTGGCACCCCTGATCCGAGTGAATCAGGACCTGCTGGTGCGGACGGCGGCGCCACAGGGCCATCAGCAAGGCATCCAGCGCCAACTGGGTATCGATGCGCTGCCCCATGGACCACCCCACGACCATGCGTGACCACAGATCGATGACCACGCTCAGGTACAGCCAGCCTTCGTGCGTGCGGATATAGGTGATGTCGGTCACCCAGGACTGGTTCGGAGCATCGACCGTGAACTGCCGCTGCAGATGATTGGGGGCGACCACCGCCGGCTTTCCGGTACACCCGGCAGGGCGTCGACGGTAGCCTGATTGCGAACGCAGCCCCTCGGCCTTGAGTAGCCTCGCCACCCGGTGCTTGCCGTAGCGCTCACCCAAGTCGCGCATGTCCAAGGTGAGCTTGCGATAGCCATAGACCCCGCCGCTCTCCAACCACGCCTGCTTGAGAAGTCCAAGCAGGCGCTGGTCGTCCTTCGCACGCGGGCTCAAGGGTTGCGCCTGCCATGCGTAATAACCGCTGGGATGCACCGCCATCGCTTTGCACAGACGGCGCACGCTGTATTGGCCCGCGTGCGCCCTGATGAAGGCGTACCTCACCCGGATTGCTTGGCAAAGTACGCTGCGGCCTTTTTTAAGATGTCGCGCTCCTCGGTCACCCGTTTGAGCTCGGCCTTGAGCCGGCGTACTTCGTCGGATTGCGATACCTGTCCTTGCGGCTCAGTCTCGGTGCGGCGTCGTTGCCTGAGCCACTGGTACAGGCTGTGCTGGCTCACGCCCAGACGTTGCGCGACCTCCGCAACGCTGTGGCCTCTGCCCAAGACCTGGTTGACCGCCTCGACCTTGAATTCCTCGGTGTATCTCTGCGCGCTCATCGCACCTCCTGTCTTACCTCTAGTTTGAGGCTCACAGGTGTCTACTGGGACCGGGGCGATTCATGATTTATTTCTGCTCATCCGGCGGAGCAATCATTCCCGGGGATTCCCCCTCTAAGGG
>NZ_ASZV01000058.1:0-65880 GCF_000442475.1 Ralstonia sp. AU12-08
CCTCTAAGGGGCAATTGCGGGGCGCAGCAATCTAGATATCCTCATCACTCACATTCGAGTGATATAGGGAAAAAGGTTTGGCTGCAAACAAGAACCGCAAAACAACATCGAAGCACAGCGGTAACGGGGTTTTCACAATTCGCTGGCTCGATCTACTCATCAAAGGGCCTGCCCCATATTTGTGGATCGCTGCAGTTGCGATCGTGGTTGGACTTGCGGTCTGGCGTTGGGAGCGCCCGACGCAAACAGTAACCGCGACAGGCCCCGGGAGTGTCGCGGTCATGACTAACAGCGGGACCATTTCGACCGGAGAAGCCAGCCGCTCGACGGCGTCGGCCAGCGAAGCAACTAAGTCCCCTACGGAGGCCAAATGAAGTGCCTTCCTATCGGAGTTCTAGCAACTCTTCTCGCTTTCACACCGTCTTGGGGGCACGCTGAAGTACCACTTCCTTCCATCACTTCGAAAGGCCGAGGCGCAGTCGCTGTCAACAGTAATAGCGGGAACATCTACACGACTCAGCAGGAGACCGTAAACAACACCTCCACGATCGTGCACTATGGGCCTCGGACGACGGAGCAGGAGAAGTTCGCGCAGACACAACGCGTCCTCCTGCAGATTCAGAACCCCACAAAGCTAGAGGTGACTGCCGCGGAGTGGCGCAATTGGCTGGGTGAGGATGAGCCTTATCTAACGCTCACGATAAAGAGCTCTACGCACATGCCTGCTGCATGGGTCAAGCTCTCGGTGCTGGATCCCACCACAGGAAAGACCTACCAATCGCTGAAACCCTACCGCAAGCTCAAGGTGAGCAGGACGATGCGGGCGATCGGCGACGCAGTGTCGCTTGAGGGAACAAAGAGCTACGACCAGCCTTTGATTGCTCTATCGGACGCATACAAGCTCCACCCCGACCTCCGCCGAGCGAACCCCAACGCGTGCATTTTTGGAGCAACGCTGGACGTTCACGACGTCTTTGTCCAACGCACTGGACCCGGGTACACCTCGACACGAACTCTGCCATTTTTGATTCGCGTCGCCTTCGAAGACGCATTTGGCCGAAAGCTGGAGCAGACCTCATTCGTGTTCGCCAAGGCTCTGCAGGACTGGAGCGGAGAGGCGTTGCACACAAGAGAGGGGGCGAGGATGCCCGATGTGTGCCAGATTCCTCCGACCATCACCACATCGAGTTCAGGTGCGGTGGTAGAAACCGCAGATTGAAGGGGTCGGCTGGTCCGTCCGCCGTGCCCCTCACAACCCGAATGACAGTGGATTCACCCAAGGATGAAGCCGGTGTCGGTGGTTCCTTCTCCCGGCCCCATGGCCTGCTCCAACTGCCGCGCACGCATAGCGATGACGTGCAGGCATTTGACTTCCCACAGGAGCCGGCGCACAACCGGATCATGGCCGTAGTCTTGCTGGATTTGATGCAAGCGCTTTCGACTCAGGGCAGGAAAGCGACGCCGCAATGGGAACGACGTTCGATGGCTCCATGCGGGGACTATCGTCGGCTCCGCGACAGCCGCTTCAGCGCTTGCTCTTCATCAGTGGACCAGGCAAGCGGTCGCTCCCACAAACACGGCTCCGCAAACAACGCGGCATCGAGCGCGTCCAGGCGCGCAAGAAACGGTTTGTCGATGTCCCACATGCGGGCCAGAGTCACTACGCTCTGCGCTTGCCGGGCCACGTCCTGCAAGCGGTAAATCTCCCAGAGCAGTTCGCGCACCTCTGGCGTGGGATTGCGCTGCCATAGTGCTCGGAGCTCACCGGAAGAAAGCTTGTTGCGCCGGGTTGTCGGTGCTGGAAAGTCACGCGCTGCCATGATTGAATGCTGTATATTTATACAGTATCGGAGGTCGTCAGCGATCCGTCAATAAGCTCCGCGTCAAAGTGGCGGTTACGCCTCCAGCAAGGCCGGGCAAGTGCTGGTTGGCGTCCGTTTGGAGAGTAGCCGGGCGCGGCCAAGTCAACTAAGTTAAGCAGGGGGCAACCAATGAGGTTCGCTCAGACCAAGATGATGCAAGCAGGACAGGTGGTACGCATGCCCTCGCGAATTTCGGGGAACGACCGTACGGCAACGGCACGCGCCTGCACCAGAGCGGAAGCGCTGCGGCTGCTGAAGTCAGGCGAAGTCGCGGTCCTCGAGTTGGACTATGAGTCGGGCTGGCAGGATGCTGTGGAACTTGGCCGCGTCGGACGAGCAGCTGGCATCCGCGTGGAGTACCGCGGTCACGAGAGCATCGCCGTCGAATCGCCTGCAGCGCTGGTTGCGGGACTGGCGCGGCCAAAGGCAACGTTCAGGCAACGCAACCTTTACTGTCAGTTTGATCTGGGCCGATTGCCTGCAGACGAGTTAGAGAATTTAGAAGCCAAGGCGACAAGGCTCGGAGACTACGTTCTGGCAGGCCACCTGTTGCGAGAGGTCGATGCGGCCTGGGTGGACTAGCGTGATATACCGCAGCGCCACCACGTCCCGACGGTAGCCAACCGGCGTTCCGACACGCTGAAGCGGTTCCGATGAATGACGCTTGCTCTACGGTGGCGAGGTATCGATGGGTGGGCCAACGGGACTGCCATCGGGTACCGTACGGCGACACCGACACGAATAGAGCGTGAAATCGGCGGCCCGACATATGGGCGGCCGCGGCGGCGCTATCTTGAAAGCGAGGGAATCCAAACATGCATGACATCATCTGCCCGCACTGCGGGAAAGCGTTCAAGATCGACGAGGCCGGGTACGCAGATATCCTCAAGCAGGTTCGCGACAGCGAGTTCGAGCAGCAGTTGCACGACCGGCTTGAGCTCGCGGAGCAGGACAAGCGCAATGCCGTCGAGCTCGCCGAGACCAAGATCACCAGTGAGTTGCAGAAGGCTGCCGCAGCCAAGGACGTTGAGATCCAGGACCTGAGGGCCAAGCTTGATGCCGGTGAGGTTGCGCGAAAACTCGCCGTAACCGAGGCCCTGAGTGTCGTGGAAAAGGAGCGCGACGCCTTGGCCAATGAGCTTGAGCAGGCCAGGCAGGACAAGCTCAACGCCGCCCAGCTCGCCGAGGCGAAGCTGGTGAACGAGCTGCAAAAGGCCGCAGCTGCGAAGGATGCGGAAATCCAGGATCTCAAATCAAAGCTCAATGCCGGTGAGGTTGCACAGAAGCTTGCGATTGCCGAGGCCGTCAGTGTGGTTGAGAAGGAGCGCAATGAACTGAAGAGCGGCCTCGAACGGGTAGAGCTTGAAAAGCAGCTCGCGGAGAATTCACTCAAAGACAAGTACGAGACGCAGCTCAAGGATCGCGATGACGCGATCGAGCGGCTCCGGGATATGAAGGCTCGACTGTCGACCAAGATGGTGGGCGAAACCCTCGAGCAGCACTGCGAAACCGAGTTCAACCGCATTCGAGCAACGGCGTTTCCACGGGCGTATTTCGAGAAAGACAACGACGCTCGGACCGGCAGTAAGGGGGATTACGTTTTCCGCGACACGGATGAGGCTGGCACTGAGATCGTGTCGATCATGTTCGAAATGAAGAACGAGAACGACCGCACCGCGACGAAGGGCAAGAACGAGGACTTCCTGAAGGAGCTCGACAAGGATCGCGCAGAGAAGGGATGCGAGTATGCCGTGCTGGTCTCTCTGCTCGAACCCGACAGCGAACTCTACAACTCCGGGATCGTTGACGTGTTCCATCGCTACCCGAAGATGTACGTCGTACGACCGCAGTTCTTCATCCCCATCATCTCGCTGCTGCGCAATGCAGCAATGAACTCGCTCAAGTACAAGTCTGAGCTGGCCCTTGTTAAGGCGCAGAACATCGATATCACCAACTTCGAGACTGAGCTTGAGACGTTCAAGACCGCATTCGCGAAGAACTACGATCTTGCCTCCAGGCGCTTCCAGACAGCGATCGACGAAATCGACAAGTCCATCGACCACCTGCAGAAGACGAAAGAGGCCCTCCTCGGAACAGATCGAAACCTCCGTCTAGCGAACGACAAGGCGCAGGACGTGACGATCAAGAGACTGACTCGCGGCAACCCCACGATGGCGGCCAAATTCACCGAGCTCAAGAAGCAGGATGCATCCGACGCAGGGTGAGTCGTTCGTCATGCCGGAGATTTGTCTTTCGCGATGTAACTCGGTAGCGTGAGTGCAGGCAATTTCTGCCGCAGAACAGTCAGTCGACGCGATAGATCTTCGATTTCAGCTTGCCAAGCAACCGAGCGACGTCTTTCTGAGAATCGTCGCTCTGCACTTTCGCAAGTAGGTCGTTCATCCGTCTATGGAGCGCCGCAAGGTCGTCGTTAACGCTATCCATGATCGTCGACCGCTCGATGTCTTCAAACTGCAGCTTTGCATATGTTTGCGTACCTTCTGCGCTTATTGGCCGGTACTTCACGAGGCAGATATCCTCGGTCGCAATATGCACAAGGTTGATGTGATCGCCGTAGCGGAATCCATTCGCCACGGGTTCGATAATGGTGAGTCCTTGGGCAAGCATTGATGATCGCCGCGTGCGGCCTTCCATCGATTGCAATCAACACACGCAATCGTGAAGTTCCGTAAAGAAAAAGTATCCTCCGGGAAGCTCGCTTTCGGATAGACGTGCTCGATATTCCAGCCGTATCCATAGTGCCCGACGGGGCGCCTGCAGTATGCACAGGCCCGGTGATGCTTGCGCTCTAGCCGTTCGACAACTCGCTTCTTGAGCGACTTGAGCCCCTCTATTTCGTCGGAAGTGACCCTCCCCAAATCGCAACGACGCATCTATTCTGCCCAACAAAAACCCGAAAAGCTCGTCTTCCGGCGCTTGCGGAACGTCGGTAGCTTCTACACCTCGCTGATCCAGCCCTATCCCCATTCGTGTTGCCCGCAGTGAGCCAACCACGTGCTTCCTTTGCCCTCTTATACCAAGGCCATCAATTCTCTCCCTGGATTATCACTTGAACGGCACCTCTTGGGTTCTAGTCCAAACCGCAGGGCGGGAACTTGCCTGTATTGCAGAAGACAAGGCGGCCGCAGGTCGCGGGGTAGTGCAATTACCAACCGCTTTCGACCAGAAGTAGTCCATTGCTTCGGCGTCGTGGTCGATCGCTTTACAGCAACGAGCTGACGATTAGGTTCGCTTGGGGCCTTCATCTTGCGGCCAATATTGCTGGCGAACGGTATCCTGACGCGTCACCAATCCGATCGAACCTACGGAACGTCACTCAACGTGAGTAATAACGATTCATATGGAATTCGCAGGCATTTGGAATCGCCGGATGTATCACTGGGCGAGCATGTGCGGCGTCGGAAGCGGGAGCTTGGAGACGCGCTGCAGGCGCGCAGGGCCATCTACCTCGACCAAAAATTCTGGATCATTCTCAGGGATGTCGCAGCAAACAGGAGAACAACTCCTGATGAGGTTGCTCTACTGGCACTTCTAAAAGAACAGGTGGCGTCGGGTATCGCTTTCTGCCCCATCAGTGAAAGCACCTTCATGGAACTCTTCAAACAGGAAGATGCGGAAACGAGAGCCGCAACCGCGCAATTGATCGATGAACTGAGCCTGGGAGTCTCGCTTGTCGCATATGACGAACGGCTCGCATTGGAACTGGAGCACTTCATCCAATCGAAAGGTGAGAAGCAGGATCTTGTCCCGATTCGCCGCGCTGTGTGGTCGAAACTGAGCTATGTACTCGGTCAGATTCATCCCACTCAAACAGGATTCGATGCGGCGCGGGAACTGGCGCTACAGAAAGCGTTTTTCGATCACATGTGGATAACGCCCCTGTCGGAGATTGTGCGGCTAATCGGAGATTCCACGCCACCCGACACGGCCTTCGATAGGCTCGCCGAGCAATTGAATGCGGGCAATGCGGAGCACGCCCATGAATTGAAAAGCTTTGAACACACATACGCCATTGAGCTTCGAGGTATCGCCACTTTGATTGCTCCGATCGCGGCCGGCATCGTTTCTGATATGGCGGAACTTGCTACTGGGAACCCGATGCCGTATGAGGGCCGTGAGTGGGACGATCTTGTCCGGCGGTGGCACGCCTTTCTCTCTGAAAGCTTCAAGAGCAATGAAGTTAAGAATGCGCTTCGCACCTTGCATATCAACACTTGTCTTCACGCGGCAGTTCGATGGAACAAGGCGCAGCAGCTTGAAGCAAATGATTTTCCCGACTTTCACCATGCTGCTGCGGCATTGGGATACTGTGATGTATTTCTCACCGAGCGCGGATTGAAATCGGCTGTGACGGCTGGCCACATAGCGCTAGACAAACGCTATGGCTGTCAGGTTGTTTCTAACGTCAAAGACGCCTTAGCTGCTCTTCGTCCGTCGCATTGATGCCGGTCAAGCGAGCCACAGTAGAGACTTGGGGGCGAACAGCCGCGTTGGACATCATCCGCAGAGCGGCAACTTAGGGGCGGAAGTGGCCGATGACAGATCAGGTCTCTGCCAGTTGCTATCGGCCAAAAGCGAAAGTTCGCTATATGGACGTCAACGCCCGATGGGCCAAGAGAATTTGAGCTCGGCGGTTAGCGGCGGCCAATCAGAATAAGAGGCACGACAAGGGGAAAAATGCACCTATCAAAACTCGTCATCAAGAACTTCCGCAAGCTGAAGTTCGCGGAGTTGTCATTCCAAGCCGGTCTGAATGTTTTGGTCGGCGGCAACAACGTCGGTAAAACGGCAGTGGTTGACGCCTTGCGGGCGCTGCTGGCCGGGCATGACGACCCCTACCCGCGCCTCGGCGAAGAAGATGTGCACCGCCCCCGTGATGGCGCGCCGTCCGGTGACATCGTGTTCGAATACGTGTTCAGTGGGCTGAGCCTCGACGACGAAGCGGACTTCCTAGCCGCGCTGGTGCCGGGCGCGGCCGGCAGTCTGGAGGCGCACATTAAGGTTCGCTACTCAGACGCAGACAAAGCTGGCCGCCTGCGCGCCAAGCGATGGTGCGGAGAGCACGAAGACGTGGGCTTGACGTCGGACATGATGGAAAACTTGCGGGGCGTGTACCTGCCACCGCTACGCGATGCCTCGCAAGGCCTGAAGCCGGGCCGGACCAGCCAGCTTGCGCGGCTGCTACAACTGTTGGCAGACGAGACCGGCATTGACGGCATCAACAAAGCGCTGCAGGAACTCGACAGCAAACTGAAGGCGCACCTTCCCATTGTCAACACGCATGAGGCCATCAACACCCGACACAAAACGATGCTAGGCCCGCAACTCGCGCAGCTGCTGGAGGTCGGCCTGAGCGCTAGCGACTTTAAGAGCCTGAAGTCCCGGTTGTCGCTGCTGGTGGATGCCTTCGAGATTGAGCAGAACGGGCTGGGCTTCAATAACCTGATCTATATGGCAGTCGTGCTGAGCGAGTTGACCAAGAACCCCGACTCTTGCTATCGGGGCCTGATCGTCGAGGAGCCCGAGGCGCATCTGCATCCCCAACTTCAAGCCGTACTGTTGCAATACCTACAGTCGATCCAGGCCGTCAAAGGCGAGAAGCCCGTCCAACTCTTTGTGACTAGCCATTCGCCGAACTTTGCTAGCATCGCTGACCTGAACAGCCTGGTATGCCTGGTCGACACTGGTACCGCGGTCGAGACCTTCCTCCCGCGCAGCGTCGTCTTCGAGAAGGGTAAGCGCGAGAAGCTGGAGCGCTACCTCGACGTCACGCGCGCCGAACTATTCTTTGCCCGCCGCGTGATCTTCGTCGAGGGCGCGGCTGAGTTGATGATGGTCAACGCGCTGGCCAAGCGCATCGGCTGCGACCTCCGCCAGCATGGTGTGAGCCTCATCAGCGTCGAAGGTTTGAACTTCGACTCGTTCCTTCCCCTCTTTGGGGACAAGGCGCTGAAGATTCCAGTGGCGATCCTTACCGACGCCGACCCGGTGCCGTCCGAGGATGGACCACCAGCTGTGGCGGGAGCGGTGGCCGTGGAAGGCACACACCAGTCATCGCCGGCCGGCGCAGCCGCTGACGAATCAGTAGACGAAGGCGACGACGATGACCCTGAGCCGGTGTATCCAGCGCCCGGCGATGTCATCACCGTGTCGGCCAACACCGCCAAAATGAAGGGCCGTGAGGACACGCACGTCAAGGTGTTCCATGGCCTCAAAACCTTCGAGTACGACCTAGCCCTAGAATCGGACAACCGCACAGCGATGCTCAAGGCGTTGGCCGAGTTGCACCCGAAGATCGCCAAGTCGTTGACTGCCACCGTCGATGCAGAGGTTGGCGACGCTGCTAAGGCCAAGGCACTGTTTCGCGGTATGTTCGAACGCCGGAAGAACAACGTCCAGAAAGGCAGCTTCGCCCAGTCGCTGGCCCAGGTCATTTCAGACGACAAGGTGTCCTTCATCGTACCGACCTACATCAAGGCCGCCATCCAACACGCTTGCAGAACGGAGGAGGCTCCCAAACCATGAGCGGGCTGACACCAGAGCAGCAGGATGTCGTCGACGCGCCGATGGTGCCGCTGTGCGTCATAGCCTGCGCCGGCAGCGGTAAGACCAAGACGGCCGTGCACCGCCTCGTGCGAATGCGCCGCAATCTTGGCGAGGCACGCGGCCGCGTGGCGCTGCTGTCTTTCTCCAACGTGGCCGTCGACACCTTCCGCAAAGCCTATGACAACCTCGCGAGCAGCCTGCCGTCCAGCGCCCGCAGGTCGATGGTCGACATCGACACACTGGATGGTTTCCTCACTACCAATATCATCCGCCCTCACGGCCATCGAACTATGAAGTCCGCACGGACGGCATTCCTGGTGACGGGCAGCGAATCGTTTCTGGAGGGTTTCAAGTTCTCGACATCGTCTTTTCCCCAGCCGATCACGGCGCTGCACCTGGCATTCGTGAAGGGCGACGAAGTGTTCTTTCACGTCTTCAACGAACAGATCGAGCTGGTGGACACGTCCACAGCGCGCAATCTCATTGCGAAGCTGGGCCGCACTGGTGCCTACACACATGACCTGGGACGGTATTGGGCATACCGGGCACTGAAGGAGCACCCCCAGCTCCTCGCAGCCTTGGCCCGCCGATACCCGCACATCCTGATCGACGAGGCGCAGGACATTGGATCGGTGCACCAAGCCATCCTGGAGCTGCTCATCGGGGCTGGCTCGTGTGTAACGCTCATCGGCGATCCCAACCAAGGCATCTACGAGTTCGCGGGCGCAGACGGTAAGTTTCTGATCGACTACCACCAACGCACCGGTGTCAAGCAGCACTCACTTCAACGGAACTTTCGATCGACCCCCAGCATAGTGGCTCTTGCCAACGGTCTGTGTGGTCGCAGCGATGTCGCGGAGCGAGCTGCACCCAGCACGCCGAACGGCGCCTTCTTCACAGGCTATAAGCGGAACCAGCACCCACAACTCGTCACCGCGTTTCAGAGCGCGATGTCCGCCGTTGGCGCGAAGATCACGCGCTCAGCCGTCCTCTGCCGGGGAAGAGGTCTCGCCGATACACTGCGCGGCGACGAGACGCCCGCCGGCCAAGGCCTGGTCAAGGCTTTCGCGGCTGCTGCGGTGCTGCGCGACCGGCGGAAAGACTTCCTGACGGCGTTTCAGCGCGTAGCCGTCGCTGTGGTCGCGCTGCTAGACAACGCGCCCCATGGCCTGGTCAGTCAAATCACACAGTCCGGCAGTGATGCGGTGAATCGGGAACTCCGCAAGGCAATCTGGGCATTTACGCGCGATGCGGCCACTGGTCTCCCTGCCTCATCGCTGGTCGCCGATACGCAGTGGCACTCCTTGCTGCTGAGCCGCATCAAGGTCTTGCTGGCCAGCCTTGAGTCAAAGTTCGGCCTTAAGCCGACCGACAACATCGGCCGAAAGCTGTCCAAGAAGGCTCTGCCGAACGCGCCGCTCTCAAGTGTCGAGGACCTGGCCTATAGCGATGCCACGCGCTTGCGGGTCGACACCGTTCACAAGGCCAAGGGGGAAAGTCTGGACGCCGTGCTGTACATCACCCTTAAGGAGCATGCGCTGGCACTACTGGATGGTGTCAGCACGGAGGTCGGCCGCATCGGCTATGTCGCGGCGACCCGCGCCCGAGATCTTCTGTGGGTGGCTGTGCCCGACAGTGCCCTTAAGGAACTTAGGCCAACGCTGCTGGCCAGGGGCTTCAAAGAAGTAGGCATCGCCACAACGCCCGACATCTCTCGCACAAATCAAACCTCTGATTAAGCCGCCGCTCCCGACTGACGTGACCGGTTGTTTCGAGTCCAGGTTGAAAGAGAGAATTCAACCCTGGCAAGGAGCAACCCAAGATGCCTCGCAAGAGCTTTACCCCCGAACAAATCATCGCGAAGCTGCGCCTCATCGAAGTCGCGATGGGCAGTGGCAAGACCGCTCAACTGGCCTGCAAGGAGGCCGGCATTTCCGAGCAGAGCTATTACCGTTGGCGCAAGGAGTACGGCGGCCTGCAGCACGACCAAGCCAAACGCTTCAAGGAGCTTGAGCGCGAGAACGCCCGGCTGCGCAGGCTGGTTGCCGACCTGTCGCTGGAGAAGGCGATGCTCAAGGAGGTCGCTTCGGGAAACTGGTGAGCCCCGAGCGACGCCGGCGCGCCGTGTGCATGCTGCAGGAGCGGTTCGAGGTCTCGGAGCGCAAAGCCTGCCGCGTCGTGGGCCAGTCCCGGGCCGTACAGCGCTATGTGGCGACGGTGCGCGCCGACGAGGACGCACTCACGCAGGCCATCGTTGCGCTGGCGGCCGAGTACGGTCGCTATGGCTAGATGACAGGCAAGCCATGGCTCTGAGCTTCAATCCACGGAACACCTCTGGTGCCCAGGTGAATGTCGCCGGCGAGCACAATGACATCTATGCCGGCCCGTATCGATGTCGAGCGATGAGAATTCAAGGTGAAGGTCGCTCAGGATGAGAAGCTTCATCGTGCGCCACTCCCTAGACACTTTTGCCAGCCTGGCTGCCTCCTACGAAGCCGATCGAATACCACTCCCCTGCGGTACCCACACACAGCGCTGACAAAGGTCAAGGCCACTGTGGTGTCATCATTCAAAGCCGCAACCGTGAAGGCCTGTTCGTCGGTCGTTTACCTCTGATCGCCGTTCGCCGGCGGCGCATAGTGCGGCAACTCCCACGGTGCAGCGCCCTGCCACTTACGGTAGACGCCCTTTAGCCGCTCCTGGCGGTAGCCTTCGAAGTCATGTTGGTACATACAACCGCACCAATCTTCGCCCTCGATTACAGGGCACTGCCCTAAGCTCATCCACGCGCGAAACTCCGCACGAAATGGCTGAGGGATATCAACTAGGCGAACGTAGTGGGTGTTATCAGTAGACACTCGCGCAATTTTCAAATTGTGCAGCACTTCCAAATCTGCCTGCATGGCAAGGACTTCTCCTGCATATGTTTTCCCGCCATCAGTTCGAAAGGCGGTTCAGCGAACGCTGATGCGGCCGGCCGATAACGTCACGTCAGCCCCGACTGACCTGACATGTCCGTGTCCACCTAAAACTTAGATGGACATGATGCTCCTCGCTCTCCTACCCCCTTCAAAACGGGCTCACCGCGCGTTGATTTCGGGGTGGGCGTCCAATGCACCGAGGCGCTTCAAACTGAGGATGACAAAAGGTTCACCGTTCTGGATCATCACTTCAATCCTGCCCGCTCTAACCCGCTTGAGCACGGTTGTGCAACGCGATCGAAAAAAGAATGTCGGAGTGCCACTGATACTCACGCGTGGGGCACCGAGCCGCGACGCAAGCAGTTGAACCGCCCGCTCAAATTTCTTTCTTCTGCGAAATGCGGCATCCGCGGGAACCTTGCGAGCATTTGAGACTTTTCGCGCCATTGCACACACCTTCAACGACAACTGACATTCCGGCAGAACCGCCGCTGATCATGAGACGGCGCTTGAGCTTCTACTCGCCACAATCGGCGTGCCGCCGGGGTGTGTTCATTGCCCCAGAGGAGCTCGGGCAGCCCTACCACGCTGCCCACACCATGGTCCACCCGGAATCATCGTCGGGGTCAGGCTGGCGACTATCGCAAGCATGCATCGTTCCATCCTGAGCCATAAAGTTGAACCATGTTGCTCCGCTCGTCGCATAGCGAAAAAGGGCAACAACGGCCATAAGGCGGCACGACAACTCATTCCCTTCCGAGAAGTCCAGCCAATACACACGATGCTCAACGTTCCCCAGCCGGTCCAATGAGTCAAGCAACTCACTGGCCGATGCACACAGCTTGGCGCGGGCCGTAGCCTCCACGCCCGGCTGATCAACGCAAGAATCGACGAGAAAGCAGGTCGATTCGGTAGAAATTCCTACGTACCGCCATGCTTGAAATCGTTGTGCTGGGTGCTGGCGGGCCGCCGAGCGCTCTTCGAAGCCATATTCCGTAAGCAGCATTTCTGGGTCTTGGGGCAAGCATGGGCATTGTCATTGGCACGTCCCGGCCCCCAAGGGGATCGAGTGTCCGGCTTGATCTGGTAAACGTGCTAATCATAGTATGTAGAACCATAGTGTGCAACGGCGGACATTCTCGGCATGTCCGTCCGCCCCGAGAACTGCCGCCTGGTTGCCATATTCGCCGACAACGTTCGGCGCACACGCCTTATGATCGGACTCTCTCAAGAAGAGCTTGCCGAGCGTGCTGGCGTGCATCGGACCTACATTGGCATGCTTGAGCGAGCTGAGAAGAATGTGACCATCTACAACATCGAGCGAGTGGCTGTGGCGCTGGGAGTCGAGCCGGCTGTTTTGCTGCAAAAGCGCAAGGTGTAGATAGGTCGTTGTCTACAACCGCTGTCGGTGGGTAGCAACCCGAAGCGAGGCCGGCAGAACCGTCATATTCAGCTGATTCCACTGGGAGTGGTACCAGTCGATACTGGGCGACTCCGCGGTATTGCTAAGCCAATTGAGATGGCGAGGCCATCAGTGCTTGTTGGCCATGACCGCTCAGGCGCTATCGCGTGCTCCATCACATGTCAGCTTGGTGAGATGGCTGTCGACGCACCCAATGCAGGATCCTTTGGCCACTTCGTGAGCGAGTACTGCTACCACTTCGCGAGCCTCCTGCCCGGTTGGAGCTCTCGGATGCGGCTTCGGCTAGTCAGCGTCGCGGAATTCTCAACTGCCGGCGTCCACGATCCGCACAAGTGGCGATGACCAATCTGACTTGGGTGTTGGCTACACAGTGCTGTTCTGGGGAAATCATCTGCGCACAGAATTGCTTCCGCGCACCGCCCATCTCGCGACAAAAGTGATTTGCCGGCAACTTTTATCGCGCCGGCTCAGTTTTTTTTGTAACTAAGCGAGCCTAGTTAATATACCGACTTGCAATTCTCTTTTGCCGTGTTATTACGTCAAGATATCGCGTGATCGAACGCGAAACATTCCGCATTCAATTTGATAGCGGAGTGCAGTCTTATTCCAATTTGCGGCGCCACTATTTAGTGAAAGGCGTAAATATTTATTTTATTCAAATTCTGGAAATGCGAAATATTCGGCGTCTATATTTAAATAATATCGATAATATTTCCATGTAAAAAGCCAAGTCGATTGGGAATCCTGTAAGAAATTTGACTTAATAAATAGAAGGCATTTCAACGGCGGTAATTTTTTCTCGAGCAATAAAAAAAGCGAAGCACTAAATCACATCCGTCTGTTCGCGTGGTAGGTCATCATGCCCCTTCAAGTGCAGCAACCGGAAATTCCGCAGCGTCTGCATGGTGCGATGCTGGTGGACCGCTGTGGGATGCCGCGGTACTGGGCCAGCGTCTGGGCTCAATTCGAGCTGGCGAATCTGGCCGAATTGACGTGCCTGGGCAAGCTGTACGCGGTTGAGCGCCTGTACTCGTATGCCGACAAGTTGTTTGGGGTTGGTGCCTTGGACGACGCGTTGTTCAGCTTGGACGAAGCGCGTTTGGGCTCCATCCTTGAGGGCTGGTTCGTGTCGATCCGTAATCAGCCTCAGATCACGGGTTCAGATCAGAAGCGCTGGCGTGCCGGGCTGGACTTCGTCGTGATGGTGTCGACCTGGCTGGGACATGCCACGCAGCATGAAAACCAGTTAGCGCGGCTCGATGCGCGTTGGCAGCGCCTGAACCTGCTGTACGGCCAACTGCAGGTTCAGCGCCAATTCCGTACCAACATTCTGCGTGCACTTCCGGCCGTGGTCGTCGAGGCGATGTATGCGCTTCTGGATCCTGAATCCGGCACGAACCCCTTTAAGGGCGTGCGCACGCGCTGGCGCGTCTTTACCGCGTTTGTGTTGATGTTGCACCAGGGGTTGCGCCGCGGCGAATTGCTGCTGTTGAACGCGAATGCCATCAAGTCCGGGTTGGATGCGCGACAGCAGCGCCGCCGCTACTGGATCAATGTCAGCGAACAAGGGCGTGTCGACACCGATACCCGCTACTCCCGGCCGGGTATCAAGACCGCCGATTCGATCCGGCAGGTCCCCGTCAGCGAACTGACCTCCAGCCTGGTGCAATGCTATGTCGACAATTACCGCGGACGGCCTGATCATCCCTATCTGCTGAACGCGCAGACCAATACCCCGCTGTCGACGGAATCCCTGACCACGCTCTTTGCGCGCATCTCCAGGGCCTTGCCTGCCGCTGCGCTGGCGGAGTTGGAGGACCGAACCGGAAAGACGAGCATTACGCCGCATGATCTGCGCCATACCTGTGCGGTGGTGCGGCTCAATCAATTGCTGAGCCAGGGCGACTCGATGGATGAGGCGCTGCAAAAAATGCGCACCTTTTTCGGTTGGTCTCGCACGTCCGACCAGCCCGCAAACTATGCGCGGGCCGTGTTCGAGGACCGCCTTGCGGCGGTCTGGAACAACGTCTTCGATGATCAGGTCGCGGTGCTGCGCGCCCTACCTGCCGGGGGGCGCGATGCCGGTTCAACCCGATGACCGACAACAATGGACAGTGAAGGACGCCGATGACTGGTTGGACCAGATCGTGCGGCAACTGCCTGATCTACCGCCCCTTCTGCGCTATTACGACGACTTCGATGACACGACGCGCGTAATCGAAGCACCGGCCAGCGCGACAGTCTTCCCCATTCATGCCAATGGCCGCATCGAGTATCTCGACTTCTCTGCCTATGGTAGTGGCTACGGGATGCTGCTGCGCCATCTGTTTGCGCATCTGTTGACCGAAAGCCTGCACGTATCGACGGTAGCCGATTACATCGGAGGGGCCCGGTACTTTAGCCACGCGGAGGTTATGGGCTTACTGGTGGTAGGGCCAGAAGGAAGCATCCCCAGATGGATGGCGTTACGGGCATTGGATAGGCCAGTCAGGGCCTACGGATTCGCCAAGGGGCTGCTGCGCATGCTCTGCCACTATCGTTTGTGCGGCTGGGCCCCGGGGTATCTCGAGTTCGTCAGCGTTGCCCTGCCCTGGCCGGCTAACGATAAATATGCTGGCGTGCGCACGGGCGAAGTCTTCCTGTCCGTCGAGGAGGAGGCGGTGATTATTCGTTACCTGGACGAGACCTCGCAGACTGTGCAAGCCGGCTCAGAAATAGACCTTGCGGATCTGTGCGACGCCGTGATGCTGCTGAGTGCCTATCAGTTTGGCATGCGACCGATCCAGATTGCGATGCTGACCTTGCGTGACGTGCGCGTCTGGCAGGATGCCAGCGATGTGTCTCCTTCTGTGCACTTGACGTTCCGCATGGCGAAGCAGCGGCGCAGTAGGGTGATCAAGCCCTTACCACGGCGTGTCAAGCGGGAGTGGGCGGCACTTCCTGCACAACTCGAGCAGGCGCATCGAGCCCAGCAGCATACTGGTGCCCAGCGTTTCTGCTGCGTGGGCTCAGCCTCGGACGCATCGACGCGGATTGCAGAACTGACGGAGCGCTTGCTCGGCGCGCGGGCCACGGCCACGGATCTGCGGCACACGGCAGCGCAACGGCTGGTGGACGCGGGGGCTAACCAGGAAGAGCTGGCCGCATTCCTGGGGCATGCCGACTTGGCGACGGGGCTGGTGTACTTCGACGGCTCACCCAACCAGGCCGAGCGTGTTAATCGCGCGATGGGGCTGTCGCCGGTCTATCAGCGGGTGGCCCGCATTGCGCATGCGCGCTTTGTCAGCTCGGAAGAATTGAGTTCGCTCAAGGGCGAACAGCAGATCGCCGGCGTGCCGCACGGGCTGCCGATTGCGGGCATTGGTGGCTGCACCAGCGGACAACCTGCGTGTCCGTTTAACCCGATTACATCGTGTTATGGCTGCCATCGGTTCATGCCGGTGCGTGACGCTAGCCTGCATCGCGAAGTGCTGGCAGGCCTGCGTGGCGTGGTGCGCCTCTTCCATGATGCCTCGCGAGGCGAGGCATCCTCTCCCGCCTACCTGCAATTACAGCATGCCATTGCTGGTGTGCAAGCAATCCTCGCTGAACTGGAGGGCGAGGCCAAATGAACGCGGGTTACCGTGCCTACGTGGACTTGGGCCACACGCTGGCGGAACAGCGGGGTCTGTGTTGGTTGCTGCCGCTTGAGCCGGACGGGCGCGTGACCGAGGGGCATGCCTGGAACCTCAACGAACTCGCCGGCGATGTACTACCACCCAAGTACTACCTGAGCCATCTCGGCCGCGACCCCCAGATGTTGCAAACGATGGCTTTGCAGTCGCCGGCGCTCTCGGCGGCCCCTCTGTCGGTGGCTTGGCAGGATCTGATCAAGGCGGCAACCTTGGAGCATTTGCTGGTCAAGCGCAACACCACGGGGTATATCGCTGGAAGCATCGTGCGCCCCTTGCGGGTGCTGGCTACATGCGTGTCGGACAAGGAGCCCTGGCAATTGACGGTCGAGGACGGCAGTCGTGCTATCCAGCTGGCAAGCGGCTTGCAGGCGAGCGGTAAGCTGGGCGCGTTGGTGGAAAGCGTTTTACGTAACCTGTTCGATGTGCACCAGCTCGCGGATGCGGGACCGGTGTATTGCGGCGTGCTTCAACCGCGCTCCCCTTTGACGCGCCGCCGCGCCGCCTTCCTGAAATCCCAGGACGAGTTGAGCGACAGTCTTGAGCAGCGCAAGCGCTCTGAACGCTTGCCGGAGCGGCGTGCCTTCTGGGAGTTGGTGCGGATCGTGATGACCGAGCCACCGCGCAGCTACATCGACACGCTACGCTTCCTGTGCCTGCGCATGATGATCGTGACGGGCCTGCGTATTGGGGAGGCCGTGCTGCTGCCGGCGGACTGGCAGCGCACCCGGGTTTACTACGACCGGCAAGGTCGGCCCGCTGGAGTACAGGGAGGCTATGCGGATGCCTTAATGCTGCGCCACTTCGCGGAAAAACAACAGACTAAAGAGAGTGACAGCCGGGTGCTGTTCGAAAAGGCCCAGTATGTACCTGAGATGTTTCGCGAGTTGCTCACGGAGACTCTGCAGCGCAGCTTGGATCTGACCGAGCCATTGCGCCGAACGCTGCGACTGCAAACTGAGATGGGGCGCTTACTGCCCTGGTATGCACAGCATGAGGTCGTTCCCGCCACACAGTTGTATCCGCATCTGACGGGCAATCCATTCTGGGCCGCCATGGACAGCGATCGGCGAGCCGAATTGATGGAGCGCTATCGTGTCCGGTTCGATGCAGCCGTGTTCCGGGATATCCAGGAGCAGCAACGGGCTAGCTACGCACAGCGGGCCAGCCTGGATATGGCGGCATATGTGTACCTGAACCGCCTTGAGGAAACGATGCACCAGGGCAGCCATACGCTCTCGTTCAGGCTTCCGGACGGCAGCGTAGTCCCGCCAGGTCGCCGCATCGCGTGGGAACAAACTTACCTGCATGTGGGGGAGCTCGAGGCGTATCTGCGTGTTGCCGTACCGACCAAGCTCTCGGATACGGAAGCGTTGCCGCTGGCGACGGGCACGCTGCAGAGCTGGGAGTTGTTGTTCCTGACGCCAAAACGCTCGCTGGTGGAGGAGCGCGCCGATGGTCTCTGCGATGTGACGCGCGTAATGGCAGTGAACCGGCCGGATGGAAAGCTAGTGGCGAACGCGATTGGACAGCCCCCGACGTCGGCGTCCCTGTTCCGACGCTATGGGCAAAGCCCGGAAGACAAGCAGTTGAGTATCGAGTCGCACATGCTGCGGCACTTGCAGAACACCGAGTTGTTCCGGCTCGGAGTCGCCGACACGATCATCTCCAAGCGCTTTAATCGGCGTAGCGTGGCCCAGAGCTACGAGTATGACCATCGCAGCCTGGCCGAGCAGTTGGATCAGATTGAGCTGCCGCTAGAAGTGGAACTGTCGTTGGGGGAAAAAGCCTCCACGGTGGCCAAGATGATCTTGGGCGGCAAAGCCAGCGGCCCCATCGTCGCCTCGTTCCTGCGCATCCAAGCTGACGAGGGTGATGAGGCCGCCTTCGCTTATCTGCGTGCCGAAGCCGATGGCTTCCACGCGACACCCTATGGGCACTGCTTAAACAGCTTCACGGTCGACCCGTGCCCCAAGCATCTGGAATGCTTTGCAGGTTGTCGCCACCTGTCTGCCACCAACTTGCCGGAAAACCATGCGCATCTGATTCGGCTCGAGGGCAAGCTTGTAGCCGCACTTGAGCACGCGCAGGCGCGGCCTGCTACAACGCCAGGGCGTGACAACCAGATTTCTCATGCGCGGGTCAGATTGGACGGCGTGCGCAAGCTGCTGGCCACCGCCGACGGAGAGCGTCCGTTCCCTGATGGACCAGACCTGTCAGTGCCGTCGCCACGCGGTGTGCTCGATGACTGAAGCCGAGAGACAGAAACGGGCTCTTGACGATCCAGACCTGCAGCGCGTTCTGGAGGAACTGCTGGCCCGCGACGAGAACATTACCGCGCGAGCGGTGACCCGGCACCACCCTACCCTCAAGGCCGCGTCCTCGATCACCCGCAGCCCGGCACGCAGCGCGTTGCTTACGCAATACCAGCAACGCCAAGCCGAGTTTCGCCGCTGGCAACGCCGCCTATCACACCAGGCCGTCGCGAAAACTGCGGCAGCACTTGCGGACAAGGATCTGCGCATCACTACACTCGAGAACCAGGTGAAGCTGTTGGCGTCCTCTCATCTGGCCATGATCAAGGTGGTGGGGGAGCTCGGTGGCTTCAGCAAGTGGGCCGCCTTCTACGAGCACTACTCTGCCGCACGTAAACAACTCGAGGCCCTCGGCGCGCTCCAGGCAGCCAGCATCAAGCCCCTGCCTCCGAACTCACCGCCACCCGCCGAGCCATAGCCGCGAGGCACCTAGTTGCGCCTAGTGGTGTTGCGTGGATCGACACTGGAAAACGCAACAATGTGATCGGAAGCAGTTACGCAACAGAGCCTGTGGATAACTTGCCCTAAATGTAATGTAAGGCAGTGAAAGGCCCGCGCAACAGAAGTACCGACATACCAAGTCTGCGCCTAGCTCAGAGGGAACCAAGCGCTAAAGTCTGGTTCCCACCACAAGGTCATGTCATACGCATTCAACGATGGAAAACCTTCACGCTTACCTTGATCCCATCCTTTGGGGCACCTTCAGCCGCTTCGCAATCAGCCTGTGTACTGCGCTGCTGATTCTCCTCGGCGGCTGGTGGCTGTCAAAACTCACCGGCCGTTGGCTGAGCCGGCTGATGAACCGCCAGGCCAAGCTTGATGCCACGCTTGCGCCCATCCTCTGCGACATCAGCGTCTGGGGCATCCGCATTCTGGCCGTCATCGGAGCGCTGTCCCGGCTCGGTATTGAAACGACAAGCATTATTGCGGTGCTGGGCGCAGCGGGTCTTGCTATTGGTCTGGCCTTGCAGGGCACGCTTCAGAACATTGCCGCGGGCATCATGCTGCTGGCGCTGCGCCCGTTTCGGGTGGATGACTACATTGAAGGCGGTGGTGGCCAGGTGGCCGGTACTGTGGAAGAAGTCGGCCTGTTCATGACCCGTCTGGCCAAGCCGGATGGCATTTGCGAATACGTGCCAAACAGCGCGCTGTGGAGCAACTCGGTGCGCAATTACACGCGCAACCCGACTCGCCGGCTGGACCTGGAAACCGAGGTGTCGCTGCACGACGACATTGCCGGTGCGATCGAGGCGCTCAAGGCGCTGGCCGCCAGCGAGCCGCTGGTGCTGCCGGATCCCGCCCCCATGGCGATGGTCATGCGCTTTGACGACAGCGTGGCGGTGCTGAACTTGCGTGTCTGGGCCAAGACGGAGCACTTCTGGGACATGCGCTGGAAGCTGGCGCAGCAAGTTCGCACGACGCTCAAGGACGCGCGCTGCACCCTGCCCGTCCGCATGCGCGAACTACATATCGTGCATGACGCAACGCAAGACGCCGGCAATACGCCCACCCCGCGCGGCGGTGAGGCCTTGGCGCAGCGATAAGCCGCTGCGTCGCGGGGGTGCCCAGGGTGTGCCAACGCGCAACACTTTTCCTGTGCATTCCCAACCGCATTGCCTAGACTCATTTTCCAGATATTCCCTCTACGGGTAACGCATCATGTGTCGCTGGCTGGCCTACTCTGGCAACCCCATTCAGATGGAGACGGTGCTGTTTCGACCAACGCATTCGCTGATCGACCAAAGCCTGCGATCTCGTCTGGGACATACCACCACCAACGGTGACGGATTCGGCATTGGTTGGTACGGCGGCCATTCCGAGGTGCCGTTCCGGTATCGGTGCCTGCACCCTGCCTGGAACGACACAAACCTGCGCGAAGCTGCCCGCGCCATCCGGTCGCCGCTGTTCGTCGCCCATGTGCGCGCGGCCACGGACACCCCCACGCAGGAAACCAACTGTCACCCCTTCCGATATGGCCGATGGCTGTTTGCCCACAACGGGCTGATCCGCGACTACCCGACGCTGCGGCGCGACCTGATGATGGAAGTCGCGCCAGAGCTGTTTCGCTGGATCGAAGGGTCGACGGATTCCGAGGTCATGTTCTTCCTCGCGCTCACCTTCGGGCTGCAGCGGGAGCCGCGTAGCGCCCTGGAGCAGATGGTGGGACTGATCGAGCACGTCGGCCACCGGCACGGCATCGAGCACCCGCTGAACATGACCGTCTGCGTGACCGACGGTGAACAGATCATCGCGGCACGCTATTCCAGCGAGCGCGATTCGCGATCCCTCTTCCACAGCACGTCGTTCCGGCATCTGCACGAGCTTTATCCGGACAACTCCCGGATCACGGATGCGGGGGACGATGCGGTACTTGTGCTGTCCGAACCTTTGGTCGACTTGGCCGACGCCTGGGAGGAAATTCCGGAAGAGACGCTTGTCTTCGTCAAGGGGGGCGTTGTGGAGCACCACCGGTTCACCCCCCGACTGCCCGTATCGGAAGTGTCGGGCAAGCAACAATCCTCCTACGGGCTCGCTGCCGGCTGATCGGCCGCCCTTCTCCGCCCGCCATCCCTCCCTTTCCCACTGAAGGCTCCTGACAAAACGTTGTCAGGAGCCTTGCGTTACCCTCGCGCCCGCGTCTCGTAACGTAAATGAACCGATTTTTCAGAATCCGCTACAGTTTACGGCCCGCATTCTGATTGCCGACCGGCGCCCGTCTGGCTAGCCGTGCCGGCATTCCTCACGTTTTCCAAGGACCACCCCTCATGTCTTCCGGTGTCATTCGCCTGCGCGGAGCCCGTCAGCACAATCTCAAGAACCTCGATCTGGACCTGCGCACGGGCGAGATGACCGTGGTGACCGGCCCGTCTGGTTCTGGCAAGTCGAGCCTGGTATTCGACACCCTCTATGCCGAGGGCCAGCGCCGCTACGTTGAGACCTTCAGCGCCTACGCCCGCCAGTTCCTGGACCGCATGGACCGGCCCCAGGTCGACCATGTGGAAGGCGTGCCGCCGGCCATCGCCATCGACCAGACCAACCCGGTGCGCAGCTCGCGCTCCACGGTCGGCACGATGACGGAGCTGAACGATCACCTCAAGCTGCTGTTTGCGCGCGCAGCGCAGTTGTTCGACCGCGATACCGCCCTGCCGGTACGCCATGACACGCCGGAAACCATCTACAACGAACTGCTGGCGCGTACGCGCGAGGCAGATCCGCGCCTGGTGGTGACCTTTCCGGTGGAACTGCCAGCCAATACGAGCGCGGAAGAAGTCGCGCAGTGGTTGTCTGTCAGCGGCTATACGCGGGTGCAGGCTGAGCGCGAGGTGATGACACCTTCGGGCGAGCGCAAGTTGCTCGACGTGGTGGCAGACCGCTTCCGCCTGCAGGGCACCGAGCGTGTCCGTGCGCTGGAGGCCATTGAGTCGTCGCTCAAGCGCGGCGGCGGTCGCGTCAATGTGTACGTGCTGCCCGCAGACGAGGCTGCCGAGCCTGAAATCTGGCGCTTCTCCACCGGCCTGCACTGCCCGGAGAGCGACCTGCGTTACGCCGATCCGCAGCCTGCGCTGTTTTCGTTCAATTCCGCCTATGGCGCGTGCGATGCCTGCCGAGGCTTTGGTCGCGTAATCGGCGTCGACCTCGGCCTGGTGATTCCGGACGAGCGCAAGACACTGCGTGAAGGTGCCATCAAACCGATGCAGACCCCGGCCTGGAAGGAGTGCCAGGACGATCTGATGCGCTATTCTGCGGCGGCCGGCATCCCGCGCGATACGCCTTGGGCAGAGATGACCGAAGCCCAGCGCGACTGGGTCGTCAACGGCGATCCGGCCTTCAAGCGCGGCGGCTGGAACAAGCAGTGGTATGGCGTGCGCCGCTTCTTCGACTACCTGGAGTCGAAGGCGTACAAGATGCACATCCGCGTGTTGCTGTCGAAATACCGCAGCTATACGACGTGCGAGACCTGCGGCGGTGCGCGCCTGAAAACCGAATCCATGCAATGGCGCCTCGGCAGCAAGGAAAACGCCGACGCCGTGCTCGCCCCCGAACACCGTTTCATGCCGCGCGGCGTGAAATGGAGCCGCGCCCAGCTTGAAGCCCTGCCTGGCCTGACCGTGCACGACGTAATGCTGCTGCCCATCGAGCGCATCCGCCGTTTCTTTGATGCACTGACGTTGCCTTCCTCGCTGCTCGACGATGCGCTCAAGCTGCTGCTGGACGAGGTGCGTACGCGCCTGGCGTATCTGTGCGACGTGGGGATTGGCTACCTAACGCTGGACCGCCAGAGCCGTACGCTGTCTGGCGGTGAGGTCCAGCGGATCAACCTGACCACGGCGCTGGGCACCTCGCTCGTCAACACGCTATTCGTGCTGGATGAGCCCAGCATCGGCCTGCATCCGCGCGATCTGGATCGTATTGTTGAAGCCATGCAGCGGCTGCGTGATGCAGGCAACACGCTGGTTGTCGTGGAGCACGATCCCTCGGTCATGCTGGCGGCTGATCGCCTGATCGACATGGGCCCCGGCCCCGGCGAGCGTGGCGGCACCATCGTCTTCGACGGTACGCCCGCGGCCATCCGAAAAGCCGACACGCTTACAGGTGCCTATCTCTCCGGGCAGCGCCGCGTGGCCAATGCAACCGACTGGCAGGCGCGCCCTATCAACGGTGCGCCGCGTCTCGTGCTGGAAGGCGCGAGCCAGCACAACCTGCAAGACGTGACGATTGAAGTGCCGCTGCAACGCCTGGTGTGCGTAACGGGCGTATCCGGCTCCGGCAAGTCGACGCTGATCCAGGATGTGCTCCACCCTGCCCTGGCACGCCATTTCGGCAAGGCGACGGAATCGCCCGGCGCGTTTCGCGCACTGCGCGGCGCCGATCAGATCAGCGATGTGGTCTTCGTTGACCAATCGCCCATCGGCAAGACCGCGCGCTCGAACCCGGCCAGCTACGTGGGCGCGTTTGATGAGATCCGCAAGCTGTTTGCCAAGGTGCCGATGGCGCTGCAACGCGGCTACACGGCTGGCACATTCAGTTTCAACTCCGGCGATGGGCGCTGCCCGACCTGCGGCGGCTCGGGCTTCGAGCACGTCGAGATGCAGTTCCTCAGCGACATCTACCTGCGCTGTCCGGATTGCGACGGCACGCGCTATCGCGCGGAAATCCTCGAAGTGAAGCTGGAACGCGGCGCGCACAAGCTGTCGGTGGCCGACGTGCTGGAACTGACGGTGAGCGAAGCCGCCACCGTGTTTGCCAACGACGCCGACGTGTTGCGCGTGCTGCAACCCATCGTCGATGTGGGCCTGGAATACGTGAAGCTGGGCCAACCGGTGCCGACGTTGTCCGGTGGTGAAGCGCAGCGTCTGAAACTCGCGGGCTTCTTGGCCGAAGCTGCGCAGGCGGCTCAAGCCGCTGCACGCAAACGCGTCAAACAAGACGTGCCTGCCAACGCCGGCCGCCTGTTCATGTTCGACGAGCCGACCACCGGCCTGCACTTTGACGACATCGCGAAGCTGATGCGCGCCTTTGGCAAGCTGCTCGACGCGGGGCATTCGTTGATCGTGATCGAGCACAACCTGGACGTGATCCGCGCCGCCGATTGGATCATCGACCTCGGCCCCGAGGGCGGTGACGCGGGCGGTCTGCTGGTCTGCGCCGGCACGACCGAGCAGGTGAAGGCATGCGCCGCCTCGCATACGGGCACAGCGCTCAAGCAGTACGAGGCAAGCATTGGGCAGCCCCAAGCCGCCGACGAAGGCGTGCCACTGCAAAGCGCGCTGGCCGCACGCCGCGCACAGCGCGCCGCCGTGGCCGAAGTCCAGGGCGAGAACGTGGTGCGCATCGTCAACGCGCACGAGCACAACCTGAAAGCGATGAACGTCGACATCCCGCACGGCAAGTTCAACGTCGTGACGGGGGTGTCCGGCTCGGGCAAATCGACGCTGGCGTTCGACATCCTGTTCCACGAAGGGCAGCGCCGCTATCTTGAATCGCTCAACGCGTATGCGCGTTCGATCGTGCAACCGGCGGGCCGGCCCGAGGTGGATGCGGTGTACGGCATTCCGCCTACGGTGGCGATCGAGCAGCGCCTGTCGCGCGGCGGCCGCAAGAGCACGGTGGCGACCACGTCTGAGGTCTGGCACTTCCTGCGCCTGCTGTATGTGAAGCTGGGCGTGCAGCACTGCATCCATGACGGCACGCCTGTGTCGGCGCAGAGCCCCGAGGCCATCTTCGCCCAGCTCATGCGTGACCATCGTGGTGAGCACATCGGCCTGCTCGCCCCGCTGGTGGTGAACCGCAAGGGCGTGTACACCGACCTGGCCAAATGGGCCAAGGCGCGTGGCTATACGCACCTACGCGTCGATGGCGAATTCCTGACGGTCGACCCGTGGCCACGTCTGGACCGCTTCCGCGAGCACACGCTGGAGCTGCCGGTGGGCGACATCGTGGTCTCCCCGGAAAACGAAGCTGCGCTGCGCACGTTGATGGAACAGGCGCTGGAATACGGCAAGGGCATCATGCATGTGCTGGCCCCGCTCGATGGCCTGCAAAACGCCATGCACAGCGGTGGCACGGCACACGTCGGCAACGTGAAGGTGTTCTCCACCAAACGCGCATGCTCCACCTGCGGCACCAGCTACCCCGAGTTGGACCCACGCATGTTCTCGTACAACAGCAAGCACGGCTGGTGCCCGAGCTGTGTCGGTACAGGCCTGGCGCTCACGCGCGAGCAACGCGCTGCGTTTGACGACACGGTACTCGGCGGTGATGACCGCGGCCGCGAGCAGACGCTGCCTTCGGAGGAAGTCGATCCGGACGGCATGACCGACCTGCCCTGCCCCGACTGCCACGGCACGCGACTGAACCCGACGGCACGTGCGGTGACGTTCTCCGACAAGCCTATCGTCGACATTGCGCAATGGACCGTGAGCCAGACGCGCCGCTGGATCGAAGGGCTGGACCTTGTCGGCCGCGAAGCTGATATCGCGCGTGATGTGGTGGCGGAGATCCACAGCCGCCTGTCGTTCCTGGAAGAAGTTGGCCTGGGCTACCTGAGCCTGGACCGCGCCGCACCCAGCCTGTCAGGCGGTGAGGCACAGCGTATCCGGCTGGCCGCGCAGCTCGGCAGCAACCTGCAGGGCGTGTGCTACGTGCTGGATGAGCCGACCATCGGCCTACATCCGCGCGACAACCAGATCCTGCTCGACGCCCTGCGCAAGCTGGGTGACAAGGGCAATACGCTGGTGGTGGTGGAGCACGATGAAGACACCATCCGCCGCGCCGACTACATCATCGACATCGGCCCCGGCGCCGGTAAGCGTGGCGGCACGCTCGTCGCACAAGGCGGTGTGCAGGATCTGGCGTCTCAGCCGGATTCGCTGACGGGGCGTTTCCTGGCACGGCCGATCGAGCACCCGTTGCAGCCGCGCCGTGAAGTGGTGGCGCCAACGAATCGTGGATCGGGCTCGCTGGCTGTGCCCGCGCAATGGCTGACGGTGCACGGCGCCAAGCTCCATAACCTGCGCAACGTCACGGCTACGATGCCGTTGTCGCGTCTGGTGGCGATTACGGGCGTCTCCGGTTCGGGCAAATCGACGCTGGCGCGCGACGTGCTCATGACCAATCTGCTGGATGCGGTGGGCCGTTCTGTGCTGTCTTCACCGGCTACGCGCCGTGCACGCAAGGCCGCACAGGCTGAGGTGCCGGATGCCAAGACACCGCGCAAGCTTGACGTCAAACACGACTGGCATGGCTGCGACGGCGTCACCGGCTGGGAAGCCATCGACCGCGTGCTGGAAGTCGACCAGACCCCGATCGGCAAGACCCCGCGCTCGTGCCCGGCCACGTACATCGGCGTGTGGGACACCATCCGCAAGCTCTTTGCCGACACGCTGGAAGCCCGCGCACGGGGGTACACCGCCTCGCGCTTTTCGTTCAACACCGGCGACGGCCGCTGCCCCGCCTGTGAAGGCCAGGGCGTGCGCACCATCGCCATGAGCTTCCTGCCCGATGTGAAGGTCGCGTGCGACGTGTGCCACGGCCAGCGCTTCAATCCCGAGACACTGGCCGTTACCTGGCGTGGCAAGAACATCGGCGAAGTGCTGACCATGGAGATCGACGAGGCGGTGGAGTTTTTCAGTGCGATGAACAGCATCGCCCACCCGCTGCAGTTGATGAAGGACGTCGGCCTGGGCTACCTCACGCTGGGCCAGCCCTCGCCCACGCTGTCGGGCGGTGAGGCGCAGCGCATCAAGCTCGTCACTGAACTCTCCAAGGTGCGTGATGACATTACGCGCCGTGGCCAGAAGGCACCGCACACGCTGTACGTGCTGGACGAGCCCACCGTGGGCCTGCACATGGCGGACGTGGCCAAGCTGATCCGCGTGCTGCATCGCCTGGCGGACGGCGGCCACAGCGTGATCGTGATCGAGCACGATCTTGACGTGATTGCCGAGGCCGACTGGATTCTCGATCTGGGCCCCGAGGGCGGCGATGAAGGCGGCACGATTGTTGCCGCATGCGGGCCGGAGGCGCTGGCGCAGGTCAAGGCCAGCCATACCGGGGCGGCGCTGGTGCCGGTGCTGGCGCGTGGCAAGCAGGTCGATCAGCGCAAGACGGGCGAGACGGTGTAACGCTGCGCGCGACGGTCTCCGTGCAATGGAGGCCGTCAGCGCGGCGCCGTGTCCTGCGTTGCGCCGATCGCCCCGGTGGCGAGTGCCAGCGTAGCCGCTGCGGTGCGTGCACCGCTGTAGGTGTCGACGTAGGCGTTCTTGGCCAGTAGCAACTGGTTTTGTGCCAGCAGCACGTCCGTGATCGACCCGACGCCGTGGCGGTATGCCGCCAGCGCTGCGTCGTAGGTCGTCTGGGCGGCGGCCACCAGCGCCTGCGCCGCTTCATGCGAGGTCAGGCTGGTCTGCAGCGTGTTTTGTCCGGCAACGATCTGGCGCACGGCCTCCTGCGTCGTGCGCACACGCTTGGCGGACGCACTTTCAGCATCGTTGCGCGCTTGTGCCAGCACGGCGGAGCGCAAACCACCGTCATACAGCGGAATGGTCACGCCCACAAAGGCACCCACGCCATAGCGCGTGCCGTTGAGGTTCACCGTTGGCGCCTGCTGGCCGACCGGCGGGATAGCCGTGACGGCCGCACGGCCCGAGTTGTAGGAGGTGGAAGCCGAGACAAACACCTTGGGCATGAACTCCGATTCCGCTGCCTGAATGCGCGACTGGCTGGCCTTTTCGGCCGCGTAGGCGGTCAGCACGTCGGGGCGCCGGGCGATGGCATCGGCGACGATCTGGTCGACCGGGGTGCGCAACGCCGGGTTCAGCGTGCGGATCGGCAGGTCGGCAATCTTCGGCTTCGACAGCGGCGAGATGCCCACCGCAGACAGCAACGCCAGATACCGGTCGCTCTCCGCCCCCTGCGCCTGGACTTGTGCCAGGTTGGCCTGCGCACGGTTTTGCGTAGCCTGCGCAACTTCCACCACGGTGCCGATTCCCTGCTTGTAGCGTGCCTTGGCGGCCACCAGGATGGCCTCGGCGTTGCTCAGCCCTTGCGCAGCTGTCACGGTGCGGGCGCGTGCCGCTTCATAGGCGTAGAACGCAACCGTCACGTCATAGATCACTTGCTGATGCACCGCAGTGAAACCGATGTTGGCTACCACCGATAGCTGCTCGGCGGCATCCAAACGCGCGGCGCGGCCGCCAAAGTCGAACAACAGCCATTGCAGCGACAGCACCGACACCGTTCCGTGCACCGTGGTATCGGTGCTGGCGGTACCCAGCGGTGTCGACGATGAGCCATGCCCCGTCTGATACCCAGCCATGGCCGTGGCCGAGAGATAAGGCAGATAGGCGCTCTTTGCCATGCCTGCCACGAGTGCGGCATTGCGCGCATCGTTCCACGCAACGCGCGTCAACGGATTGTTCGATTCGGCAACGTCGATCAGCTCGGGCAGCGCGTAGGCGTGTGCGGGGTCGAATGTGGCTGCAGGTGGAATTACCGCCGCAGCGGTGTTGGCCGGCAATATGTAGCCGCCCCGTCCCTCGTTCGGTGACGTGGGCAGTGATGGCGCACCTGGGATGATCTCGCCAGTGTCAGTCGTGCGTGGCTGCCACGGGCGATCGGGGCGATCCGGCGCCATGTCCAGTGCGGACGTCGCACACCCGGCCGTGACGGTCACGGCCAGGCTGAGGAAAACAGCCAACAGATCAGGCTGGCGCATGCGTCAGCGACTCCTTCGGTACGGCATCGGGGGTCTCCCGCGCGATTCTTGCGAGGCGCTCGTCGGCCAGCGCCAACAGCGCATCACGCGTGGTATCGGGTGTGGTGATGGCGCCAGTGTCGATCGCAAACCCGCTCACGCCGGCACGCTCGGCCACGCCGCGCAATCGCGCTTGCGAGGGGGCATCATCGGGCGTGTGCTCGGCGATCAGGAACAACGGGCCTTCGAGCGCTTCCAATTCGACCAGCGCGCGGCGGCGCTGCGCAATCCATTCCGATTCGGGGCGCACCCAGGTCGGTTCATACCGCAGCAGCGCGACGTTTGCTTCCAGCGCGCCTTGTTGCGCCATGGCCTGTGCAGCCAGCATGCGCCTTGGTGCAGTGCGTGCGGTGCGCAGGACGGTCTCCCACTGGCGCAGCAGTGCCGCCAATGCAGCATCCACCTGTCCGGCAATGCTCACCGGCCAGACCCGAGTGAACATCAGGTACACCACCACATTGCCCAGCAGGACGCCGATGATGCGGTCCCGCGCGATGGTCAGGTCAAATGCCGGCGCCGCGCCCTGCAGCACGCACAACAGAAAGGCAAAAGCGATCTGGAAGCCTGCATACGCAATACGCGGCGAGCCCTGCGCGACCCACGCCGCCAGCCATATGCCTACAAAGATCAGCGCCATCAGCTCGGTGACGGACGTCATGGCCGGCAGCACCCACACGATCGTCGCAATCCCCAACGCCGCCCCCACCAGACAGCCGGCGATGCGCAGTGTCAGCTTCTCAACCGTCTCCGCTGCGCTGCTCAGCGACACCACGTAGCACGTGATGAAGCAGGTGTGGATGCCGGACCAGTCGAGCTGCATGTACAGCAGGTAGCAGAACATCGCTGCGGCGGTGGTCTTCAGGGCATAGCGCAGGTGGGCCGGGTTGGTGCGTGCGTCTGGCAGGAGGAAGCCACCACGCGCTTTGGGCGGTTCCGGTTCTGCGGCGGGCGCGTTGTCCACGACTGCAAAGTGGACGATGGCGGATTGCAATTCCGTCGCCACCGCGCTTGCCAGCGGCGGCAGCGCAACGCCAGCGGGCAGCCTCAGCTCGATATCGACCGGATAGCCGCCCTGCTCCAGCATGTTCGCCATGGCATGCAGTGTTTCGATGACCGGCGTGGCAACAGGTGCCGGCAGGTGCGCCTGTGGCTCGCGGGCAACCAGGTCCACCGCCATCAGAATGGCTGTGGTGGATGCCACCGCCTGCTGCAGCGCCGCCAAGTCGGTCGCCGAGGTCGACCCCTCCACCTTCGACAGACGTAACCACGTGGCAATTTGCTGGCTGCCTTCGCGCAGGCACGCGGTGAGTTCGGCACGATCGGTGCCCGCCTCGCCCAGTTGTTGCGCTGCCAGGCGCAGGCGCCGAGCCAGTGCCTGGGAAGCCAGCTTACGCGGCGCCGGTCCCATCAGCAGGTTCACAACGATTACCACCCCAACCGGAATCGCCACCATCAGCCACGCATAGAGCAGCGCCCGCGTTGCCAGCTCCCCCACCGGCGCAATCCCAAGTTCATCCAGCCCATACCCGACAATCATGGCCAGGATGGCCCCGACCGGGCGGAGCTTGCTGGCCGACGTCAGAAACAGCAAACCGACCGACAGCACGACCATCCACACCACGCGCCACATCGGGTCATCGATACAGAAGATGGCGATGACGATGATCAGCCCGAGCACCACCGTCACCAGCAGCAACATGGCGATCGACAGCACGATGCTCGTCACGCGGTCGGGGCGGATCATGAAGAACACCACGTAGGCAGAGATGGCGGCAAAGGGCGTGCCGTACATGCTCGTGACCAGCGTCGTCAGCGCGCAGATCAGGGCGATGCGGGTTGTGGCTTCCAACCTGCCCGGCGCGGGCGCCAGCAGCCGCAGCACCTCGCCGGGGCGAGGCCACGGCCCGCGTGCGATGTCACCGGCAGGCTGCGCCATGCTTGATCTCGACAATCGCGCTGGCACCTACCCGGACCAGACGGTCGGCCGGCTCCTCCAGGCGGATGCGCACCGGGAAGCGCTGCGCCACCCGCACCCAGTTCACCGATGGCTGGACGATGGGTAGCGTGCGCGGCAGGTTCACCCGATCCGTATCGGCGATACCGGCACCGATGCCGTCCACCTTGCCGTGGATGGCCTGGCTGCGGTCGATCATGGAATACACCGTGGCGCAGTCGCCCACCTGGATGGCGGAGAGCGTTGTCTCACGGAAGTTGGCAACGGCAAACCACTCGCCGGAGTGGATGAGCGTGAAGATCGACTGGTTGGGCGCGACCGTCTCGCCTGCCAGCACGGATAGGCCGGTGACCCAGCCATCGTGCGGTGCGCGCACCACGGTGTCTTCCAGCGCGTGCTGGGCGCGGGCCAGCGCGGCTTCGCGGGCGTGCAGCATGGCAATGGCATCGGCCTCGTCGCCAATGGTCTGCGCGCTGGCGCGCTTCTGCTCGTTGGCCTGCTGCAGCGAAATGGCGGCGTCACGCTGCGCCACCTGCGCTTGGTCCAGTTGCTGGGTGGGGACGTATCCCTGGGCGGCCAGCGGGGCCAGCCGATTGACGGTGCGTGAGGCCAGCTCGTAGTTGTAGGCGGCGCGGCTGCTTTGGTCAGACGCAATGCTGGCTTTAGAGCGCTCGCCGATCAGCGACCGACGCCGCGTATCGAGCGAGGCCTGGGCCAGTTCCAGATCGGCTTGGGCCTGTGCAACCGTCAGGCGATACGGTACGGGGTCGATTTCAAACAGCAGGTCGCCCTTCTTGACGTGCTGGTTCTCGGTCACGGCCAGTTTGACGATACGACCGCCCACCGGGGTGGCAACGTGCACGACATCGGCATCGATGGTCGCGTCGTCGGTGGAGGGATAGCGCGAAGTGTGGACGTAGGCATAGACCGCCACTGCCACGCCGATCAGGATGATCGCCAGCGCGATCAGGTAACCGCGCAGTGCGGGTTTGTGCAGGCCGGCCATTTTCATAGGAGATGCCCCGAGCCAGACAGCCAGACGATCACGGCAATCACAACCCCGATCGCCACGCAGACAGAGAGCTGGAGTGGTATCCAGCTTGCCCACCCGGTCATGACCAAAACCCGATGCGCGATCAGCGCCCCCGCGGCGCCAATCAACCCGCTCAGCAGCCAGAGCGGAAAGTACGCACCAAAGATTGGATACGAAGGCGCGCTATGCGCGCTGCAGCCTTGAAGCGCCGACCCCAGGCCCGCCAGGGCAGGAGCCAGCAAGACGCGCGTCGGAATGGGCAGGTTTCGGCGTGGCATCAATGTCTCGGCGCCGCCCGCCAGCATGGCGCTGACTGGCTCGACGATGGATCAGGGCCGAGTCACTTTATCAGCACACCTTGCGCTTGACCAGTCGTAACAAACCAGGCCGCTGCGCCTGGGGCCGGGAGCCGATTCGCCCTATTTTTGCAGCTGCGCGGCAGTTGGCGCTGCCATGGCGTTCGTGGCGGGAGTGTCGTCCTTCAGATCGATGCCACTGCGGCCTAGCGCCCGCGCACCCTTGAGCAAAAAGACGAGTTTGTCCGCGGCTTGGTCATAGCCAAGCCCTGCGGGGCGAACGTTCGAGATGCAGTTGCGTTCGGCATCCGTGCGGCCAACGCGTGGCGCATGCGTGAGGTAGATCCCGAGGCTGTCCGGTGAACTCAGCCCAGGGCGCTCGCCGATAAGCATGACCACCTGCCGCGCGCCCAGCAGTTCGCCAATCTCATCACCCAGCGCCACGCGGGACTGTTCTGCGATGACGACGGGGCCAATCGACCAGTCTGCTGGCAAGCGCTCGCGCACGCTGCGCAGGAGCGGCGCGCCGTGGCTCTGTGCGGCGAGTGCGGAGAGACCATCGGCAATCACGAAAGCGGTATCGAACGGTTTGGCTGGCCGCGCCGCAGCAAGGCTGGCGCGGCTGGCGTCGCTCAGCCGGCGGCCGAGATCGGGCCGGCGCAGATACTGGGCCCGGTCTGCGGCTGCGCTATGCACGATCAGGCTGGCGAAGCCTGCTTGCGCAAGCGCGGCTGCCACGGCTGGGCTGTCGAGGGGCTGGTGCACGGCATCGCGGGCTTGCGCGTGCGCCAGGCCAAAGGCGAGCACGGCATCGGTGGTCTGGCTGTTGCCGACCCGGCCGAGTGCGATGCGCGCATCGGTCAACGCACGCAAGTGCGCCCAAGGGTTGAGTTGAACAAGGTTTCGCGTCGGCATGGCGGCATTTACAGCGTGTGAGCCAGTTGCAGCAGTGGCTGGCGCGCGGTGGCGTCTTGCAGGCGGCCGGCCATGTCGACAATGCCCATGTTTTGCAGCCAAGCCTCGAACTCCGGTGCGGGCCGCAAGCCCAGCGTATCGCGCAAGTAGAGCGCATCATGAAACGACGTGCTCTGGTAGTTCAGCATGATGTCGTCCGCGCCCGGTACGCCCATGATGAAGTGGATGCCCGCCACGCCAAACAACGTCAGCAGCGTATCCATGTCGTCCTGGTCGGCTTCAGCGTGGTTGGTGTAGCAGACGTCGCAACCCATCGGTAGGCCCACCAGCTTGCCGCAGAAGTGGTCTTCCAGCCCGGCACGGATGATCTGCTTGCCGTCATATAGATACTCCGGGCCGATGAAGCCCACTACCGTATTGACCAACAGCGGCGAGAACGCCCGCGCCACCGCGTACGCCCGTGCCTCCATGGTCTGCTGGTCGACACCGTGGTGTGCGTTGGCCGACAGTGCGCTGCCCTGCCCGGTTTCGAAGTACATCACGTTGTTGCCGACGGTTCCGCGTGCCAGGCTTTGCGCGGCATCGTGCGCCTCCGCCAGCAGCGCCAGGCTGATGCCAAACCCGGCATTGGCCTGCTCACTGCCTGCAATCGACTGAAACACCAGATCCACCGGCGCCCCCTGCGCGATGGCACGCATCGTATTGGTTACGTGGGTCAGCACACAGGATTGTGTGGGAATGGCATAGCGCCCGCGCAACTCATCGACCAGTTGCAGCAGGGAGATGATGGCCCCCAGGTTGTCGCTGGCTGGGTTGATGCCGATGGTGGCGTCGCCGCAGCCGTAGAGCAGGCCATCGATGATCGATGCGGCAATGCCCTTGGGGTCATCCGTCGGGTGATTGGGTTGCAGCCGGACCGACAGGCGACCTGGCAAGCCGATGGTGTTGCGAAAGCGCGTGACCACACGGCACTTGCGGGCGACGGCGATCAGGTCCTGATTGCGCATCAGCTTGCTGACCGCGGCGGCCATCTCCGGCGTAATACCGGGTGCCACCTTTGCCAGGGCGGCACTGTCGGTCTCATGCAGGAGCAGCCAGTTGCGGAATTCCCCTACCGTGAGTGACGCGACGGGTTTGAAAGCCTGGAGGTTGTGGCTGTCCAGAATCAGGCGCGTGACCTCGTCGTGCTCATAAGGCACGAGCGCTTCATTCAGGAAGGTCGACAGCGGCACGTCGGCCAGGGCCATGCGTGCGGCCATGCGTTCGGCCTCGCTGGTGGCGGCCAGGCCGGCAAGGTAATCGCCCGAGCGCGCCGGGCTGGCCTTGGCCAGCAGCGTCTTGAGATCGTCGAACACATGGCGCTGTGCGCCGACGGTGTGGAAAAAGTGCATGATGAGATACACGCTTGATCAGTGCAGTGTTGCAACGTCTACCGTCTCACTTTAAGCGCCGGCAGCCCTGATGCCTATTCACACTGCGGGGTTGGTTCGCCTAGTGTTTGGAACGGCCACACTCCCCTCCCGGCCGCCCTCCTCCCCGCTTTCTTTCGGTTTCCTGACAAAACCCGCCTAAAAAAGCCTGCCTAGACAGGGTTGGCCCTAAAGAAGTGCGCTTGGCTGCCGTCACATTGTGAAGAAACAACCGTTTGCGCGCGCGCGTTCTCACCCATGGCGACGACCAGCAGCACTTATATCCCACCGATTTCCATCCCTGGCATCGGTACAAGCATCGACGTCAACACCCTGGTCACCAAGCTGATGCAGGCTGAAGGCAAAGGGATGACGGTTCGTCAGAACCAGCAGAAGGTCTTCCAGGCTCAGCTTTCCGCCGTGGGTTCGCTCAAGGGCGCGCTGTCGACCTTTCAGACGGCGATGGCCAACCTGACCAGCGCCGATACCTTCAGCGGCATGAAGGCCAGCGGGCACGACACGTCGATCCTGAACGTCAACGTGGGCAGCGCGGCGCCGTCGGGTACGTACAACGTCAAGGTGACGCAGCTTGCGCAGGCGCAGGTGCTGAGCGCGCAGGGCCAGGCATCCAACAAGGTGCCCGTCGGCAGCGGCACGCCCACCACGATTTCGTTCTCGTTCGGCACGGTGTCGGGCGGCACCTTCACCAACGGCAAGTACGCCGGCGCCACGTTCACGCAAAACGGCAATCTGGCGGGCGGCTCCATCAAGATCGATGCGTCCAACAACACGTTGTCGGGCATTCGAGACGCCATCAACTCGGCCAACCTGGGCGTGTCGGCCAGCATCGTCAATGACGGCAGCGGCAATCCGTACCGCCTGGTGCTGACCTCCACCGCCGGCGGCGCTAATTCTGAGATGAAGATTTCGGTGTCGGGCGATTCGACGCTGCAATCGCTGCTGTCACACGATCCGGCCGGCACGCAAAACATGACCGAAGTGGCCACGGGCCAGAACGCCCTGGCCAACGTCAACGGCATCAATGTGCAAAGCCCCACCAACACCCTTACGGATGTGGTGGACGGCACGTCGTTCACACTGTCCAAGACCGGCAGCACAACAGTGACGGTCGGCAACGATGCGGGTCAGGCCAGCCAGTCGGTGCTGAACTTCGTCAAGGCTTACAACGCGCTGCGTATCCAGCTCAATTCGTTGACCAAGTTTGATACCGCCAACGCTGCCAACAACGGCGCGCTGGCGGGGGATGTCAGCACCAAGGCGCTCATCAACCAGGTAACGGACGTGCTGGGCCAGGGGATCGGCAACGGCGCGTTCCAATCGCTGGGCAGCATTGGCGTGACGATGGACAAAGAAGGCACGCTGTCGATCGACGACAGCAAGCTCACCGCGGCCCTCAAAAAATCGCCCGGCCAAGTGGCCGCCCTGTTTGCGGGCACCGGCACGGCAACGGACTCGATGCTCAAGGTCGCGGCGTTCTCCAAGACCACGCAGGCGGGCAACTACGCCATCAACGTCACGCAACTGGCCACGCAGGGTTCGCTCCAGGGCTCGGCGCCAGCCAATACGACCATCCAGAGCGGCGTGAACGACAGCCTGTCGGTCACGCTCAGCGGCATCACCACCAGCATCAAGGTGCCGGCCGGCAGCTATACGCCGCAGAGCCTAGCTGCTCAGGTGCAGAGCCAGATCAACGCATCGCATGACCTGCAGAGGGCCAAGGTGGATGTGTCGATTGCGGCGGATGCCAACGGCGTGCTGACCTTCACTGACCGGCAATACGGCTCGATTTCAACTGTGTCGGTGTCGGGTAATGGCGCGGCGTCGCTGTTGGGCGGCAGCCCGACTGCAACGGCTGGGCGCGACGTGCAAGGCACCATCAACGGCGTGGCTGCTGCCAGCTCTGGGCAGAACCTGTACGGCGCCAACGGCTCTGCAGCCGACGGCCTGACCGTGCAGGTAGTGGGTGGCGCGTTGGGCGACCGTGGCAGCGTAACGGTCCAGCGTGGTTACGCAGCACAACTGCACACCGTATCGACCAACCTGCTGGCCGACAAAGGCATGGTGCAGAACGCCACCGACGCCATCAACAGCTCGCTGACGTCGCTGTCCAACCAGATGACGCAGATGCAGCGCCAGTTGGACGCCAAGCAGGCGCTCTACTACGCGCAGTTCAATGCGCTGTCGAAAGTCGTTGCCGGCATGACGAACACTAGCAACTACCTGACGCAGCAATTGGCGATACTGCAGAAGCAGCGTACGGGCGGCTGACGCGTCAACTAAGCCGTGCGTTGCGCGGCGCCCGCATGACCGATGCGGGCCAGCACCACTTTCAGCTCCGGCGGCGGCGTGAGTTGGGCCAGCAGCCATTGCACAGCGTCGGCCAGTTCATCTCGGTTGTAATCAGCGGCAAAGCTGTGCAGCGTTGCGCCATGCAGGAACAGGCGCAGCGCCAGCAATTCGGGTTGCGGCGGGCCATTCGGGTCTTGCCCGAACAGCCGCTCCGGCACGATCGCCAGCAGGGGCCCGACGGCTTGGGCCAGCCGCTCGTCGCCGCGCGACGCCATCCACACCTCCAGAATCGCCAGTGACGTATGCCGCTGGCGCCGTTGCACCAGCATGTGCAGCATCAGGTGCATCCGCACACTGGCCGATAGCGGCCCCAGCGCCGCCAGCTGCGCCACCTCCCGATCCAGCAGCGAAGCCACCATCGCCGGCAGCAAGTCGTATCGCCCTTCCGGAAATTGATGCCGCAGCGAACCACGGCTGATGCCGGCGAGTTCACACACCCGCGCCTCGCCAAAGGCTGCGTAGCCCTGCTCGATCAGCAATTGGGTGGAGGCATCGATCAGCGCCTGCCTCGTGGCGGCGGTGCGTTCTGCTTGGGTGGCCATGGGCGCAATTGTAAATAAGTCCGCCCGTGATACCGCTTATTACGGGCTGCACACGGCATTTTTGTCACAAAACAAACATACAAGTTTGTTTATATCTGGCGCGCGCCGGTGGACCGAGCCAAAGCGCCGGCGCGCCATACCCACAAGATAAGGACAATCTCGATGTTCAAGCTTCCCCGAGCGGGCTGGCTGGCGGCCTCATGCGCGGCCGTTGCCACCGCACTCCTCGTTGCGGCCTGCGGTACCGGCGATGGTGGCAACACCAGCACCACTGCCGCTGTCCCCGCGCCTACCCCGGCTGCGCCTGCCCCCAAGACCATCCAGTCGATCAAGCACGTGTTTGTGATCACGCTGGAAAACCAGAACTACGCGACCACGTTTGCCGCCAACTCCAAGGCGCCTTACCTGTCGCAAACGCTGGTGAGCCAGGGCGCGCACCTGCAGCAGTACTACGGCACCACGCACGTAAGCCTGGGCAACTACGTTGCCATGCTGAGCGGCCAGGCTGTCACGCCTGACACGCAGATGGACTGCCAGGTCTACAAGGACTTCGCCCTCTCGGGCATGGCTGACCATGGCCAGGCCATCGGCACGGGCTGCGTGTACCCCACCTCCATCAAGACCCTGCCTGACCAGCTCAAGGCCGTGGGCCTGACCTGGAAGGGCTACATGGAAGACATGGGCAACGACCCCACGCGTGAGTCCGCCACCTGCGGCCACCCGACGCTGAACACGCAGGACAAGACGCAGTCGGCACAGGCCGCGACGGCTGGCGGTACGCCGGCCGACATGTACGCCACGCGCCACAACCCGTTTGCGTACTTCCACTCGATCATCGACTCGCCGGACTGCGCGACCAATGTGGTCAACCTGAACGGCCTGGCGACGGATCTGCAGTCGATCAACACCACCGCCAACTTCACCTTCATCACGCCCAACCTGTGCAACGACGGCCACGATTCGCCGTGCGTGACGGGTGCGCCGGGCGGGCTGGTGTCGGCCGATGCCTTCCTGCAGAAGTGGGTGCCGCTGATCATGGCTTCGCCGGCGTATCAGCAGGACGGTCTGCTCATCATCAACTTTGATGAAAGCGCCTATGCGTCGCAGACGATGGATACGACCACCACGCCGCCCACGCTCACCATGACCTTCACCGGCCAGACCTGCTGTAACCAGCAGCCGGGCCCGAACGTGACGTTCCCGATCACGCAGAGCTTCCCGGCATCGGTATCGCACTACCCGTACAACATCAACCTGGTGACGCAGAGCCACGGTGGCGACCGCACGGGCGCAGTGCTGCTCTCGCCGTTCATCAAGCCGGGCACGGTGTCGACCACGCAATACAACCACTACGCATTGCTCAAGACGCTGGAAGACATCTTCCAGGTGGGCGGCTACCTTGGCTATGCGAGCCAGGAAGGCCTGCAGTCGATGGGCAGCGACGTGTTCACCAACCTTAATTAACCTTTGATCTGCGGCGGTTTTGCCGCCACGCAGATGTGACCGCCGGGGTTCGCGCCCTGGCGGTTTGTCGTTTCCATGACAGCTTTCACTGCACTCTCAAAGCGCCTGGGCATGGTGGCCGGCGCCCTGATCCTGGCTCTGTTGGCTGGTTGCCAACAGAAAGATGCCCCCTCCGCCAACACTGCGCAGGCCGTCCGTATGCCGGATGCCGCCACGCTGGCGCAGTTGGGCAAAGCGATGTTCTTCGACCCCACGCTGTCGGCGTCGGGCCGGCAATCCTGCGCAAGCTGCCACGACCCTGCCCACGGCTATGGCCCACCCAATGCGCTTGCCGTACAACTTGGCGGGCCAAACCTTGACCGCCAGGGCAAGCGCGCCACACCCAACCTGACCTATACGCTCAACCAGACACCGATCTGGCACAAGGTGCAGGCCGCCAGCCTGACCGAGCGATTGACCGAAACCGACAGCCCGCCCACCGGCGGCCTGATGTGGGATGGCCGCTTCAATTCACTGCACGATCAGGCCGCCGGCCCAATGCTCGACCCGGACGAGATGGCCAACGAGAGCCGTGCTGCCGTGGTGGAAAAGCTCAAGCGCGCACCCTACGCCGACGCATTCCGCGCAGCGTTTGGCGCCAGCGCATTCGACAACCCGGACCAAGCGTTCGACCACGCCATGCGCGCGCTGGAACGCTTCGAACTGGACGACCCCAGCTTCCACCGCTACGACAGCAAGTTCGACGCATACCTGGATGGCAAGGCAACGCTGAGCGCCGCCGAGCAACGTGGCCTCCAGCTCTTCGCCAACCCCGACAAGGGCAACTGCGCGTCATGTCACCTGATCAGCAAGGGCGCCGATGGCTCGCATCCGCTGCTGACCGACTACCAGTTCGCCGTGCTTGCCGTGCCGCGCAACCCGGAGATTGGCGCCAATGCCGATCCGGCCTACTACGACCTCGGCCTGTGTGGCCCGAAGCGACAGGACCAGGCACATCAGACTGCCTACTGCGGTATGTTCAAGACACCCAGCCTGCGCAACACGGCCAAGCGCGGCGCGTGGTTCCACAACGGGCGAATGCACAGTCTGGAAGATGCGGTGCGCTTCTATGTGGAGCGCGACCTGAAACCCGCGAAGTGGTACAGCCGCGATGCCGGCGGCAAGACCGTCGCCTATGACGATCTGCCCCCCGCCCTGCGCGGCAACATCGACGATGTGGACCCGCCGTTCAACCGCCGTGCAGGGGAAAAACCTGCGTTGAACGACCAAGAGATCCGCGACGTGGTGGCTTTCCTGAAAACACTGAACGACGGTTATCCGCCACAACTGCGACGGGTTCAGGAGGTATCGGGAGCATAGCCGCGCCCATCAGGTCGGCCGATGTCACATTCGTGACGGCCAATCCGTCATCAGGGTGTCGTGTCGCCAGTGGCACGGCAAGCGAAGATGCGGCTGGCCAGAGGCATGTGGCTGGTCGCATCACGTCAACCAACCTGATCCGCCTGTCCCGATGACCTTCTTCCTCGACTCCTCCTCCACGTCTGCGCGCCGGTGGTCAACCAGCCTGCGCATCGCCGTTGCCACGCTCGGCAGTCTGATCGCGCTTGCCGCAGGCGGTTGCGCCTGGCAGTACCAGCAGGAGGCCGCCGCCGCGCACACGCCCCCCGGCCAACGCGTGCTGATTGGTGACCGGCATCTGCATTTGTATTGCACCGGCCAGGGTGCACCGACGCTGGTGCTCGAAGCCGGCATGGCAGGCTGGTCACAGGATTAGGCCTGGGTGCAGGACGGCCTGGCAGCCGGCGGGCGAGTCTGCAGCTATGACCGTGCCGGCTATGGCTGGTCGGACGCAGCACCCGCACCGCGCCTCGGCATGCAGGCGGTCGACGATTTGCGGCGTGCGCTGCTTGCTGCGGGCGAAGCGCCACCCTGGCTGCTGGCGGGTCACTCGATGGGCGGTCTGTTGGTCGGCATGCACGCGCGCGCCTACCCGGCAGATGTAGCAGGCCTGGCCTTTATCGACGCGGTCGGGCGCGACTATGCCGCGCAGTTCCCTCCCGATCGTTACGCCCGCTTCCGGAAAGACCTCGGTCGCCTGCTTGCACTCAGCGATACGCTGGCGCCGCTGGGGGTACTGCGATTGGTTAACCAGCCGGCCTCGCTCATTGCCCAGCGCCTGCCGGATGCGCAGCGTGCCAGTGCGGTTGACTGGTCATTTTCTGCGCGCCACTACCGAACCCTGCGAGATGAGAATGCCGGCTTCGATGCCGTATTGGAGCAGGCACGTGCATTGCCGGCCCTGCCGCCAGTGCCGACCGTGGTACTCAGCAGTGCGGTGATGCGCGACTTTCCGGCGGGCCTGGAAGACGAGACCATGCACGCCGCCTGGCAGGGCAACCAGCAGAGCATTGCGCGCGAGGCAGGCGTCTCGCCCGAGGTGCTGGCCGGCAGTGGCCATTACCTGCACGTCGACCAACCTGACCGTGTGGTAGCGTTGCTTTCGACTTGGCGTGAAACGGCGCGCCACCGATTGGAGACCACCCGATGAGCGGCTCCCAAGCCGATACCAAGCCAGCCGAGGGCGAACATCTGCGCATCTTCGAAGACCAGCGCCCACGCCTGCTGGCATTGGCGTGGCGCATGCTTGGCGCGCGCAGCGAGGCGCAGGACCTGGTGCAGGCGCTCTGGCTGCAATGGCAGGACACGCCCTTGATCGGCCTGCACGAACCCGCAGCCTACCTGACCCGCATGGCCACCCATGCCTGTATCGATCAGCTACGAAGCGCGCAGCGCCAGCGCGAGCACTATGTCGGCATATGGCTGCCCGAGCCCGTGCTTGAGCAGAGCGGCATGGCGGCGGCGACTGAACATCGCGGTGCCGATCCGCTGGCCCACCTGTCCTATGCCGAGGATGTCTCCACGGCGTTCCTGCTTGCGCTTGAGCGCCTGACACCGCTCGAGCGCGCCGCCTTCCTGCTGCACGATGTGTTTGAGTTGCCCTTCGATGAGGTGGCGGCGCGCCTCGGCCGCGATACCGCCGCCTGCCGGCAACTGGCCGCGCGGGCCCGAGGGCATGTGCGGCGCGAATACGTACGTTGCGAGCTTGACCAGACCCAGGTCGATGCGCTGCTGCAGGCCTTTGAGACGTCACTGCAGGCGGGCGACCCGGACGCGCTGGCAGCGCTACTGTGTGACGAGGCCACCTTGATGAGCGACGGTGGAGGTCGCGTGGCAGCCATTCCACGTCCGGTGCGCGGCAATGCTGCGGTCGCCCGGGTGCTGTGCGGACTGGTCGAGAGTTGGCGCCGCCGCGAGCCTGGAGGCGACCTGCGGCGTGCCCGGATCAACGGCCAGCCTGGCTACTTGTTGCACGACACCAGCGGCCGCCTGGAGCTTGCCGCCACACTGCACTGGCAGGCAGATGGCCGTGTGGCCAGCATCCATCTGGTGCGCAATCCCGACAAGCTGGGCGCTAGCCTGCACGCTTGATGGAAGCGCGCAGGGAAGTCGTTTCCGTTCAGCCGGCGCCGTAGTGCACGGCCAGCCAGACGGTCGGTCGGCTGGTATCGGTCCATGCCACCCGGTGCCGGCAATGCGCGGGCAGGTGCAGCCAAGCACCCGGCCGCAACAAGCGCGGTTCCGTTTCGCCCTCGATCTGCACCGCCGCGCTGCCCTTCAGCAGCAGCACCCATTCTTCCTGGGCACTGTCGTACCAGAAGCCGGGCGGGCTGGCCTGCCCATTGGAGACGATGCGCTCGATCTTCAGCCCGGGGCGCTCCAGCAGCGCGGTGAAGACCTCTTCGGGAGCACCGGCCGGCACATCAGCGAAGAGATTGCCCTGGTTCTCGTCCATCGCTTGTCTCCATGCGGTGGCGGCGCTCAATCACCGCCGCCCGGTGCCAGCACTTCGCGTTGACCGTTGCGACCCATCGGCGATACCAGCCCAGCGGCTTCCATCTGCTCGATGAGGCGGGCGGCGCGGTTGTAACCGATGCGCAGTTGCCGCTGCACAGAAGAAATCGAAGCGCGGCGCGTGTTCAGCACAAAGGCTGCGGCTTCGTCGTAGAGCGGGTCGGCTTCCACGTCGCCGCTCTCGCCACCGAACAGGTCGCCGCTGGCAGCAGCCTCGCCCGGGTCGCCCGCCAGGATCGCCTCGTCGTACTCGGGCTCGCCGAACTGCTTCCAGTGCTCGACCACGCGGTGAACTTCTTCATCGGCCACAAAGGCGCCGTGCACGCGCTGCGGATAGCCGGTGCCCGGCGGCAGGAACAGCATGTCGCCCTGGCCGAGCAGTGATTCCGCGCCCATCTGGTCGAGAATCGTGCGCGAGTCGATCTTGGACGACACCTGGAACGCCACGCGTGTCGGAATGTTGGCCTTGATCAGGCCGGTGATGACGTCCACCGACGGCCGCTGCGTCGCCAGAATCAGGTGAATGCCCGCCGCGCGCGCCTTTTGCGCCAGCCGCGCGATCAGCTCTTCGATCTTCTTGCCGGCCACCATCATCAGGTCAGCCAGCTCGTCGATCACCACCACGATCAGCGGCAGCGTGGAGAGCGGCTCCGGTGCATCGGGCGTGAGCGAGAACGGGTTCGGCACCTTGCGGCCCGCCTGCTCTGCTGCGCGGATCTTCTGGTTGTAGCCGGCCAGGTTGCGTACGCCCAGGGCGGACATCAGGCGGTAGCGCTTCTCCATCTCGCCCACGCACCAGTTGAGCGCGTGCGCGGCCTGCTTCATGTCGGTCACGACCGGCGCGAGCAGATGCGGAATGCCCTCGTACACCGAGAGCTCCAGCATCTTCGGGTCGATCATGATCATGCGCACGTCGTCGGGCGTGGCCTTGTACAGCATCGACAGGATCATCGCGTTGACGGCCACCGATTTGCCCGAGCCCGTTGTGCCGGCCACCAGCAGGTGCGGCGCGCGCGCGAGGTCCGTCACCACCGGGTTGCCCGTGATGTCCTTGCCCATGGCCAGCACGAGATGCGAGGCGTGCGACTGGAAATCCGCCGCGTTCACGACTTCCGACAGGCGGATCATTTCGCGGCGGGCGTTGGGCAGCTCCAGGCCCATGCAGGTCTTGCCGGGGATGGTTTCAACCACGCGGATGGAGGTCACGCCCAGCGCGCGCGCCAGATCCTTCATCAACCCCACCACCTGCGCACCGCGCACACCGATGGCCGGATCGACCTCAAAACGCGTGATGACCGGGCCAGCCGAGGCACCGACCACGGTCACCGGCACCTTGAACTCGGCCAGGCGCTGGGTGATCAGGTTGCTGGTTTCGTCCAGGTGTTCGGGGGAGACGGCCTCGGTGTTGGCGGAAGCTGCCGTCAACAGAGCGGCGCCCGGCAGGCGGTAGTCCACATGGCGCGGCACGACAGGGGCCGGCGCAGGCACGGGGGCAGCCACGGCAGCGGCCTGCGGCGCCGCGCGCGAGACCACGTTGCCCACCACAGCGGGCAGAACGATGCGCGGTTTGGTGGCCGGTGCTGCAACGGGCGATGGCTCGAGCTCTTCCAGCGATGGCTCGGCGTCAGGTGCCTCAGGCATCGGCAACGCCTCGACAATCGGCTCCGGTTCGGTGGTTTCGATTTCGACTTCGGCGTCGACTCCAGCTTCGACAGCGATCGGTGCCAGCTCGGGCGTCGCAGGCGCAGGTGCAGGTGTGATCAGCTCGCGCAGTTCCGCCAGCAGTGCTTCGGCTTCCTGGCGCACCGCCTCCAGATCCACCGTCTGCACCTCGGGTGCCGCTTCCTGTGTCTCAACGGTCTCCACTTCCGGATGGTCTGTCATGACTGCTTCGACAACAGGTTCATCGGCGGCCTTGGGTGGCTCGGGAGGTGTTTCGACTTGCGCGGTGGCAGGCGCCGGTTGCATTTGCTGGCGCAGTCCCAGCTGAGGCTGATGGAACGGGCTACTGACGATCGTGGCACGCGGCTTGGGGCGAGCCGGGGCGGATGCAGGCGCAGGCGCAGGCGCCGGAGAAGGTGTCGCTAAAGGTGTCGAGGTCGGGGCCGCTTTTGTGTCGACGGCAGGATTGGCAGCCGCAGCCTTCTGCGCATCGAGCAGCGGCCAGATCTCACCAGGCTGCGGCGGCGACGGACGCGTGCGAGGGGGTGGTTGCCACGTCGGCTGGCGGCGGGCAGAAACGGCTTCGATGCCACGGTGGCGTACGGTCGGCTGCGCAGGGCCAGCGTTGCCGGTCCAATGGGCTTGCGCAGCGCCGCCGAGGCCAAGCGCAGTCGGCTTCAGGCTCTCGTCATGCGGTTCTTCATGATCCGGGGCGGGCTCGTCGAGTGCGTCTTCCTGCACGGTGCGGCTGCGGTTGAACAGCTGCCGCCACGATCGTCCAAACACCATGGGCGCCACCCAGACCAGCACGCCGAGCATCAGCAGGAAGGCGCCAGTCCAGCCCAGCATGTGGGAGAACAGCGCCGACAGCGCGCGCCCTGCTGCTCCACCGGCCTTGTCCTGCGGATCGGCGCCCGAGGTGAGCGCTTCGAGCGTTGCGCTGGTGCACAGCGCCATCACCGTGACCAGCCAGAGCCGCACGGTGCCCCGGCCCTTGAGAAAGCCGCGCTCCCCCGCCAGTGCCCGCGTCGCGTACCGCCACACCATCGGCAGCAGCCACACGGTAGAAATGCCAAACCAGCCAAGCCCCATTTCGAAATGCCATCTACGAATCCAAGCCCGCGATTGTAGCGGGCGGGCGCGGGCAAAATGAAAACGCCCAGCCAAAAAATACATGGCTGGGCGCTTCGTGCGGCGGTGTTGACGTCAGCGCGTACCGCCGGGTGCGGCTGAGCGCATGCTAACTGCCCAGCGCACCTGCGGCAGAACACGGGGCATTGCACTGTGTGGGGCGGTACTGCGGTTAGCAATGCATGGCAGGTTCCGGTAGTCCTGTCACGCCCGGGCGCACGGCAAACGTGGCGCCCGAGAGCGGGTCGTTGTCGATTCGGATCGACGTGACGAACAGGGTGTCCAGCCCCGGCCCACCGAAGGCACACATGGCGGGTTTGGCTGCGGGAATGGCGATGCTGCGATCGAGTCGGCCGTCCGGCGTAAAGCGGTGGACGAGGCCGGCATCGTTGCCGCAGATCCAATAGCAGCCGTCGGCATCCACGGCGGCGCCATCGGGGCGACCGGGGTGGGCGTGCATGTCGATGAAGACGCGGCGGTTATGCGGCGTGCCGGTGTCGATCTCGTAGTCGAATGCCCAGACGGTCTGCCGGCTGGCGTGTGAATCCGACAGGTACATCGTGCGGCCATCGGGGCTGAAGGCCAGGCCGTTCGGGACGATCAGGTCATCGATGACGGCTTCTACACGGCGGGCGGCGGCATCGAAGCGATAGAGCTTGCCGGCAGGCACACCCAGCGCGGTGTCGAACACCATCGTGCCCGCCCAGAGGCGGCCCTGACGGTCGCAGCGGCCATCGTTGAAGCGCATGTCGGGGCGCGCATGTTCCACCGTGGCGAGTCGCTCCAGCGGCGCAAGCGCAACATCTGCTTTCGGCTGCTGCGCGCGGAAGATGCCGGTCTCCATTGCCAGGACCCAGCCACCGGACGTCATGGCGATGCAGCCTGCCATTTCGGGCAACGTCCATGCGTCGCAATGGCCTGTGGATGCGTTCCAGCACCACAGCGTGCGGCCGGGAATGTCCGTCCAGTACAGCGCCTGCTCGCCCACGTGCCACACCGGACTCTCGCCGACACCGCAGTGCATCGTGCCGATGCGTTCTACATTTGCATGCATCGGGTCAGTCTCCGAACGGGCCGGCTTTGACAAACGCACCGCCCTGATACAGCGCGGCCGGGTCGTCCGCGGGCAGCGGTGGTTGTGCCTCTACCTGTGCGCGGAAGATCTCGCTGGTCTCGGTGGGCACATAGCCGAGGTGGGCAGCGTGGCGGTTGTCCCACCAGCAGTCTCGGTTGGCCGACATGCCGTAGACCACCGTAAAACCAACCTTTGGCACAAATACGGCGCGGCGGATCAGTTGCTCCAGATCGTCGTAGCCCAGCCACGTGACCAGCATGCGGCGGTCCTGGGGCTCGGCAAACGACGAGCCAATGCGGATGGCCACTGTCTCAATGCCATAGCGGTTGAAATAGAAGCTGGCGAGCTGTTCGCCAAAGACCTTGCTCAAACCGTAGTAACCATCGGGCTTGGTCGGCACCGTGTTGTCGATGACCTCGCCCTGCTTGTAGAAGCCGATGGTGTGATTGGAGCTGGCGAACACGATGCGGCGCACACCGTGACGGCGCGCCGCCTCGTACAGGTTGTAGACGCCCTGAATATTGGCCGGCAGGATCTCTTCAAACGGGCGCTCCACCGAGATGCCGCCCAGGTGCACGATGGCATCCGTTCCGGCCACGAGTGCGTCAACTGCGTGCGGATCGGCCAGGTTGCAAGGGATGACCTCCTCGCCCTTGCGCACGGCGCCCAGGTCTGAAATGTCGGAAATGCGCAGCACGTCGGCGTACTTCGGCAGGCGCTCGCGCAGCACCTTGCCCAGATTGCCGCCCGCGCCCGTCAGCAGCAGACGATGGCAGCGGGTGGTGATGCCTGCCAGCGGATCGGCTTGCACAGGCGTGTCGGTATGGGTCACAGTCATAGTTCAGGTTACGGGAGCGGGGTTGAACAGCGCGAGCGCATTATGCAAGCCGAGCTTGTCAGCGCAGACCTGCTTGCGGCCGCTGGCCACGTCGAGAATCAGGTGGAACAGCTCCCAGCCGATGTCGGCAATGCTGGCTTCACCCGTGGCGATGCGGCCGGCGTCGAGGTCAATCAGGTCATGCCAGCGCTCAGACAGCGCCTTGCGCGTCGACACCTTGATGACGGGCGCCATGGCCAGGCCGTACGGCGTGCCGCGCCCAGTGGTGAACACCTGCAGGTTCATGCCCGAGGCGAGCTGCAGCGTGCCGCACACAAAGTCGCTGGCCGGCGTGGCGGCGAAGATCAGGCCCTTGCGGCGTACTTTCTCACCGGGGCCGAGCACGTCGACGATGGGCGTGCTGCCCGACTTGACGATCGAGCCCAGCGCCTTTTCCACCACGTTGGACAGGCCGCCCTTCTTGTTGCCCGGCGACGGGTTGGCGCTGCGATCGGTCTGGCCGCCGCTCAGGTAGTCGTCGTACCACGCCATTTCGCGCAGCAATGCGCGGCCGACGTCTTCGTTGATGGCGCGCGGCGTGAGCAGGTGGATGGCGTCGCGCACCTCGGTCACTTCCGAGAACATCACCGTGCCGCCAGCGCGCACGATCAGGTCGGCGGCAAAGCCAACGGCCGGATTGGCGGTCACGCCGGAAAACGCATCGCTGCCACCGCATTGCACGCCCACCACCAGATCAGATGCGGGACAGGTTTCGCGCTGGCGCTTGTTGAGGTGTTCAAGCCGGCGTTCTGCCATCTCCATGATGGCGTCGGTCATGCCGACGAAGCCGTCGAATGCTTCGTCCTGCAGACGCAGCACGGGGGAGTCTGCCGTGCCAGCAACCTCGATGGGAATGCGGCCGCCGGGAGCGAGCTTTTCCGGCACGAGGCGCTCGGGCACGAGCTTCTCGCAGCCCAGGCCGATCACCATGATCTCGCCGCCAAAGTTCGGGTTGAGGGCAAGGTTTTGCAGCGTGCGGATCGGCACGATGGCTGCCGGCGCGTTGATGGCCACGCCGCAGCCGTACACGTGGTTGAGCGCAACTACGTCATCGACGTTCGGGTAGCGCGGCAGCAGTTCACGCTTGATGCGGCCGACCACGTAGTCCGTCACACCGGCCACGCACTGCACGCTGGTCATGATGCCGAGCACGTTCTTCGTGCCGACCGTGCCGTCTGCGTTGCGATAGCCCTCGAAGGTATAGCCCTCGAGTTTTGCCAGTTTGGGGTCGGGGCGCGTGGCAAGCGGCAGCTCGTCGAGCGCCGGCGCGGACGGTAGCTTCACCGCATGCTCGTTGATCCAGCTGCCGCGCGGCAGCGGCTTGACGGCATAGCCGATGACCTCGCCGTAGCGGATGACGGCATCGCCTTCTGCAAGGTCGGCCAATGCCACCTTATGCCCTTGCGGTACGCCTTCGACCAGCACGGTGCCATCGGCCAGCGCTGTCCCTGCCGGCAAGCCGCGCGCGTTGACGACGATGGCGACGTTGTCACCGTCATGCACGCGGATCGTCAGCGCTTTCTCGGTTTCAGTGCCAGCCTCGGTGGCCAGCGTGGATTCGGACATCACAGGCTCCGGAATTGGGTGGTGCAACTCAAGCGGTCTCGCGGGTCAGCGCCCCAGGCTCGGACGCTTGGGGTCATACGTCCAGCCTGGCACAAGGTATTGCATGGCCATCGCGTCGTCGCGTGCGCCTGGGCCCAGAGTCTTGTACAGCGCATGGGCCGCCATGACGCGCTCCATGTCGATCTCGATGCCCAGTCCCGGGCGATCCGGCACGGCCACGTGACCGCCCTGGATGCGCAGCGGCTCGCGTGTCAGGCGCTCTTCGGCTTCCTGCCAGATCCAGTGGGTATCGATGGCGGTGATGTTGCCCGGTGCGGCGGCGGCCACATGCGTGAACATCGCCAGCGAGACATCGAAATGGTTGTTGGAATGCGAGCCCCATGTGAGCCCCCATTCATCGCACAACTGCGCAACGCGCACGGACCCCTGCATGGTCCAGAAGTGCGGATCGGCCAGTGGAATATCCACGGCGTGCAGCGGGATCGCGTGACCCATCTGCCGCCAGTCGGTGGCAATCATGTTGGTGGCGGTCGGGATGCCGGTGGCGCGCTTGAATTCGGCCATAATCTCGCGCCCCGAGTAGCCGGCTTCCGGGCCGCAGGGGTCTTCGGCATAGGCCAGCAGGTGGCCCTGCCCCTTGCACAGCGCGATGGCCTCGTTCAGCGACCAGGCACCGTTCGGGTCCAGCGTGACACGTGCGTGCGGGAAGCGGGCCTTGATGGCGGCAACCGCCTCCATCTCTTCCGCGCCGCGCATCACACCGCCCTTGAGCTTGAAGTCGGCAAAGCCGTAGCGCTCGGTGGCAGCTTCCGCTAGGCGGGCGATGGCCTCAGGAGTCATGGCGGCTTCGTGGCGCAAACACAGCCAATCATCCGCACCGTTTTTCCCGTCCAGATACGGCAGATCCGTTTTGCGGCGGTCGCCCACGTAGAACAGGTAAGCAAGCATCGGGGCCGAGTCGCGCTGCTGTCCGGCGCCCAGCAGTTCCGCTACCGGCACTTCCAGAAACTGGCCAAGCAGGTCCAGCAGCGCAGCTTCTACGGCCGTGATGACGTTGTCCATACGCAGGTTGATCTCGTGCGGCTGCCGCAGCACAGCGGCTTCCGAGGCGGACGTCACCTGATGCACCGTCGCCTGATGTGCGGCGTTGCCACCGCCCGCCAGCGCGCGACGGATGCGGTTCAGCACGCCGTTGCTGCGGCCGACGGATTGCCCGACCACCAGCGGAATCACGCGCTCCAGCGCCTGGCGGATGCCCTCCCCGCCCGGCACCTCGCCCACGCCGGTGCGCCCGGCGTTGTCCTTCAGGATGACGAGGTTACGGGTGAAGAATGGGGCATGCGCACCACACAGGTTCAACAGCATGCTGTCTCGCCCGGCAACGGGAATCACCTGCATCTCCGTCACACGCGGCGTCTGCGTTGCAGCCGTGCGTGCGCCGGATTCGATCGATTGCAACGTCATAACGGCGTCTCCTGTCGGCTTACAGCGGCTTGAGTTCGACGCGTTTGATCTCGCCCACCATGACCAGGTAGCAGAGGATGGCCACGGCAGCATGGATACCCACGTACACCAACGCCCCGTTGAAAGAGCCCGTGGTATTGACGATGTAGCCGATGGCGATGGGTGTCGTGATGCTCGACAGGTTGCCGAAGGTATTCATCAGCGCGCCCGACAGCCCGGCAATCTGCTTGGGTGCTGTGTCGGAGTTGACGGCCCAGCCTAGTGCGCCCAGACCCTTGCCGAAGAACGACAGCGCCATCACCGCCACCACGATGGTCTGTGCATCGACGTAGTTGCAGATCACCATGCTCATCGAGAGCAGCATGCCCAGCACGATCGGCACCTTGCGCGCCACCGACAGCGATGCCCCCTTGCGCAGCAGCGCGTCGGAAATGATCCCGCCCAGAATGCCGCCCAAGAAGCCGCACACTGCCGGAATCGACGCCACAAAGCCGGCTTTCAGGATCGACATGCCACGCGCCTGCACTAGGTACACCGGAAACCACGTGATGAAGAAGTACGTGAGCGCGTTGATGCAGTACTGCGCGATATACACGCCCATCAGCATGCGGTTGCCAAGCAGTTGCTTGACGTAGCCGAGGTTCGGCCCTTCGGTCTTGGCCACGCCGGCGCGGTCCATGTTGACCAAACCACCGCCGGCTTCGATGTAGTCGATCTCGGCGCGGTTGACGCCGGGGTGGTCCTTCGGGTCGTGCACGAAGGTCTTCCACACGATCGCCATGGCAATGCCGATCACGCCCATCACGACAAACACGTGATGCCAGCCGAACTCGTGCACCAGCCATGCCATCAACGGGGCAAACACCACCGTGGCCGCGTACTGCGCCGAATTGAAGATGGCCGATGCGGTGCCGCGTTCATTGGCAGGGAACCATGCCGCCACGATGCGGCTGTTGGCTGGGAAGGACGGCGCCTCTGCCGCCCCCACCAGAAAGCGCAGGCAAAACACCACGGTGATGGCCGCCGCGCCCGTAAAGAAGCCGACCGCGCCCTGCGCCAGGGTGAACAGCGACCACAGCAGGATGCTGAACGTGTAAACGCGCTTGGAACCGAAACGGTCGAGCAGCCAGCCGCCGGGAATCTGCGCAATCACATAGGCCCAGCCGAAGGCCGAGAAGATGTAGCCGAGCGACACGGCATCGATGCCGAGCTCCTTCTGCATGGCTGAGCCAGCAATGGAGATGGTCGCGCGATCGGCGTAGTTGATGGTCGTCACGATGAACAGCATCGCGAGGATCACAAAGCGCACGCGGGTCATGCGCTCGGTGCGCGGCACGCTCTGCGCTCCCACAGCTGGGGCTTTGATATCCATGGTCTCCTCCATCGTCCGGCGCCAGATGCGCCGGGGTTGAAGCAGCCGGGTCCTGTGCGGCCCGGCTTTTTATTTGCTTGCTGACTGCTTGGTTACTGCCACTGTCCGTCGACCAGACGGCGCAGCTTGAGCGGGTTCGCGTCTTGCAGTGCCTGCGGCAGCAGGTCTGCCGGCAGGTCCTGGTAGCACACCGGACGCAAGAAGCGCTCGATGGCTGCCGTGCCGACCGAGGTCGTGCGCGAATCCGTCGTGGCGGGCCACGGGCCGCCGTGCACCATGGCTTGGCACACCTCAACGCCGGTCGGCCAGCCATTGGCCAGGATGCGGCCCGCCTTGCGCTCCAGGATCGGCAGCAGCGAACGGGCGATCGCCGTATCGCCAGCATCCAGATGCAGCGTAGCGGTCAACTGGCCTTCCAGCGATTCGGCTAGCGCGCGCAGCTCTTCCGCATCGCGGCAACGTACGACGAGGCCGGTGGCGCCGAAGACCTCGTCGTGCAGCGTCGGTTGTGCCTGGAAGCTCTTGGCATCCGTGGTGTAGAAGCCGGCCTGCCCGCGGTTGGGCTGGTCGCTGCCTTGCCCGCGTGCGACGCAACGCACGTTGGCCTCGCCGGCCAGCTTGTCGACACCGCGCGTGTACGCAGCGTGAATACCGGCAGTGAGCATCGGTTGTGCAGCGGCCCCGGCCATGGCGGTAGCGGCAGCCGCTTCAAACGCGTCGAGGTCCGGCCCATCAATGGCCAGCAGCAAACCCGGGTTCGTACAGAACTGGCCAGCGCCCATCGTGAGGGACGCCACGTACTGCTGCCCCAGCGCAGCGGCACGCTTGGCCAGCGCGTCCGGCAGCAGGAAGACGGGGTTGATGGCGCTCAGTTCGCCATACACGGGAATCGGCTGCGGTCGTGCCTGCGCAATGCGCAGCAGTGCCTGACCACCCGCGCGCGAACCGGTAAAGCCCACCGCCTGGATGCGCGGATCGGCCACCAGGGCACCTGCCACATCGTTGTCGGCCAGAATGAGCGAGAACACGCCTTCCGGCAGCCCGCACTGGGCAACCGCCGCCTGGATGGCACGACCCACCAGCTCGGACGTGCCCGGATGTGCCGGGTGCGCCTTCACGACGACCGGGCAACCGGCGGCCAGTGCCGATGCGGTATCACCACCGGCCACCGAGAACGCCAGCGGAAAGTTGCTCGCACCAAACACGGCCACCGGGCCCAGCGCGATACGGCGCAGGCGCAGGTCGGAACGGGGCAACGGCTTGCGTTCGGGCAGTGCCGAGTCGAGGCGTGCGCCCACGGCATCACCGGCACGCACCACGTTTGCAAACAGGCGGAGTTGGCCGCAGGTGCGGCCGCGCTCGCCTTCCAGGCGGGCACGCGGTAGAGCGGATTCGGCCATCGCACGCTCGATCAGCGCATCGCCCAGCGCTTCGATCTGGCTGGCGATGGCTTCGAGGAAGGCGGCGCGCGCTTCCGGCGCAGTCTCGCGGTAAACGTCAAAAGCCGCGGCGGCCAGTTCGGCGGCACGCGCGGCATCGGCCTTGGAGGCCAGGGTGAATTCGGGTTCGAGCCATTCCCCGGTGGCGGGGTTCATGGCGCGAACCGTGCCGGCACCGCCCGCAACGCGGGCAGCACCCAGCAGCAGTTCGCCGCTCAAGTACATAGTGGGTTCCTTATTCGAGTTGCGCTCAGGCAGCCAGTTTTTCGACTTCGGCCACACGCGACACCAGGGCCGACAGCTCGGTCAGTTCTGCGTCGGTCAGGTCCGTCAGCGGCGCACGCACCGGGCCCGCGCTGCGGCCAACCACCTTCATGCCGGCCTTGACGATCGACACTGCATAGCCGCGCTTGCGGTTGCGCAGTTGGATGTACGGCAGCACGAAGTCATTGAGCATCTTGTAGACCTTGGCGTTGTCGTACGCACGCACGGCAGCGTAGAACTCCAGGGCGAACTTCGGCACGAAGTTGAAGATGGCCGACGAATACGTCGTCACACCCATCGTCAGGTACGGCAGCGCGAAGGTCTCAGCGGTGGGCAGGCCACCGATGTACGTGAAGCGGTCGCCCAGGCGGGCGTAGATGCGCGTCATCAGTTCCAGATCGCCCACGCCGTCCTTGAAGCCGACGAGGTTCGGGCAGCGCTCTGCCAGGCGCTCGAGGTGATCGGCGTCGAGGATCTGGTTGGCGCGGTTGTAGATGATCACGCCCAGCTTGGTCGACTTGCAGACCTGCTCCACGTGCGCGGCTACGCCATCAGCGGAGGCTTCGGTCAGGTACGGGGGCAGCAGCAGGATGCCGTCGGCGCCGGCGGCTTCCGCGGCCTTGCAGTACTCGATCGATTCTGCGGTGCCACGGCCTGCCGGGGCGATCACCGGAATTTTGCCGCCCGTCTCGGCCACGGCAGCGCGCACAACGCGGTCCGTTTCTGCAGCGGTGAGCGAGAAGAACTCACCCGTACCACCTGCGGCAAACAGGCCGGCAGCCTCGTGGCTGAACAGCCAGGCCAGGTTCTTGCGGTAGGCCTCTTCGTCAAACGAAAGATCGGACGCCTTGAAGTGCGTGACCGGGAAGGACAGCAAGCCCGAACCAATCTGTTGGGCGAATTCTTTGGGGGTATATCGGGACATGTCTCGCTCTGCATGGAGACCACCGTGGGGCAGTGGTCACGTGTTGTTGGTGAGCGAATTCTTGCATCGGGAGCGATTCAAGTCCAAGCCAACTAATAACTCGATTGATACACGTTTTGTATTGATACAGGGTGTTCCCTTGGCCATCGGGTCGGATGCTGCAAATGCACATGAAGTGACCGCCGCCTGGCGCCCAGACACACTATCGCGCCATGCAGGAAGGTGTTTGTGCCGCATGGTGGGCGCTGTCCGGGGACTGCCGAGCGGGCCAATTCTTGCGCTGCGCATCATTCCAATTCAAGATAGTCATGAACGTCAATCCATACCTGTCTTGAATCAATGTTCGAGCTGAGCCAACTCCGTTGCTTTGTCGCCGTGGCAGAAGAACTGCACTTCGGGCGTGCGGCTGAGCGCCTGCACATGACGCAGCCGCCGCTGTCGCGCCAGGTGCGTTTGCTGGAGCACCAAGTGGGCACCGAACTGCTTGAGCGCAACAGCCGTTCTGTCAGATTGACCGCTGCTGGGCGTAGCTTCTTGCCGGATGCCGCGCGCATCCTGCGGCTGGCCGATGAAGCGGCGGCCACGGCACGGCGCGTTGCCACGGGTGCCGCCGGTTCATTGGCGATCGGCTTTACGGCAACGGTCGGCTATGGGCAGTTGCCCGCATTGGTGAGTGCCGTGCGAGCGGCGTCCCCTGGGGTGCGGTTGACGTTGAAGGAGATGGTGAGCGGCGCACAGCTCGCTGCGCTCGATGCGCGCGAGATTGACGTTGGCCTGTTGCGCCCGCCCGTGGAACATGGCGAACTGATCGCCGTACCGTGCTCGCAAGAGCCGCTCGTACTGGCGCTGCCCGAAGCGGTGGCCGACACCTGGCCGCAGCGCCCCAGCCTGCGCGATTGCGAGGGCAAACCGCTGCTGATGTATTCGCCTTACGAGGCGCGCTACTTCCACCAGTTGGTGAGTGGTCTGCTCGAACGTGCCGAGGTGTTGCCCGACATCGTCGAGTACGTCAGCCAGATTCACTCAATGCTGGCACTGGTGCGCGCGGGGATTGGCGTGGCGCTGATTCCCGCTGCGGCATCGATGTTGCATTTTGAAGGCGTGGTCTACCGCCCCGTGCGCACCACCCCCGCGAAGCCGGTGGAGCTATGGCTGGCCTATCGTAAGGACAACGACAACCCAGCGTTTCAGGTCTTGAAAGACACGTTGCGCCAGTCACTCACGAGTGGCCGCTGATGGCGTCAGAGGACAGCACGGGCGCCCAGCAGCGCGCCGGCCATATTCAGCACCACACCCATCCCATTGATAAGAATGGCGGCGCCCCAGGCAAACGCTGACCGATAGGCCTGCGTCGGCCCGCGACGCAGATGGGCGAGCACGCCACCAGTGCCGAGCACCAGAACGAAACACAGCATCGCCGCGCGGTACGCCGTATCGAACACGGCATGCCCCGACCACAGCGACAGCGCGTACAGCGCGAACACGCCGGTGGCGGCAACGAGGTTGGTGGGTGCCAGCGGTTTGCTACCCGCCAGCGCCAGACCGGCGCTCAGCGCGTTGAAGCCCAGCGCGATACACAGGTAAGCAATCTGCAGCAGCACGATCTGCATGGCCGCTCACAGGTTCAGCGCGTTGCGGACCAGGCTGCGCTGCAAGCGGTGGCGCAACCCGGGGCGCCCGAGCACAAGCTCATTCAGCCGTATTGGTGCCTTGGTCAAGCAGCGGTAGCCATTGGCGGTGACGAGTACGGTATCGGAGTGACGGTATCCGCCCTCGCCCGCCAGGTAGATGCCGGGCTCGATGGAGATCACCATGTTCTCCTGCAGCACGTGTTCACTGCCTTCGGCAATCCACGGTGGTTCGTGATTGCCCAGGCCAAAGCCGTGTCCGCAGCGGTGCAGCCGTACGCTGTCGCCCGCATAGCCGCAACCGGCCAGGAAGCGGTTGACCTGCCAGTCCAGCTCTGCGCAGTGCATGCCAGGCCGCACGAGTGAGAACGCCCGCTCGCGCGCTGCCTCCAGCAGGTGAAACAGTTCGCGCGCACGTGGGTCGGGGCGTGTGGTGAAGAACGTGCGCTCGCTCTCCGCCGCGTAGCCGTTGACGCGGGTCAGCACCATCGCCACATGTGGGCCTTCGCCCAGCGTCATGTCCAGGCGCGGAATGGCGTGCGGCTCCGCGCTCAGCGGCGCCGGCCACGCCCCGCAGATGACGCGCGTGGCGACCGGGTCCCAATCTGGGGTCTCGCGGATGATCTTGCGCGAGAGCGCCTGCCCCGGCGTAAACGTTTCGGCCACCAGCGCACCCTCCGAGGCATTGCGCAGGATTTGCCGGACGCCCCAGTCCGCATAGTGTGCGGCGCGCTCGATGGCGGCAATCTCCCAGGCAGATTTGATGATGCGGATGCCTTCCATCAGCTCGTGCGGCTCGCCACCGGCATCCAGCAACACCCGCGCCATTGACATCGGCAGGCTGGGTTCAAACGCGAAACCCGTTTGCAGCAGCCCTTTGCCAAGCAATGCGTCATGCCAGGTCTCTCCGGCCGGTGCCGGGTACTCGCGATAGGTCGAGACACGGTCCTGCGCGCCCCACGCCTTGCCCAGGTGGTCGAGTTCCAGCGCCGGCACCACCAGCTGCCGCCCGCCATCTGCATCAAGGATCAGGAAGAACGGCCGCTCCAGCGCGTCAAAGGTGGCGCCGGTCAGGTAGAACAGGTTGTCGGTGTCTGTCAGCACCAGTTGCCGCAGGCCCGCCGCGCGCATGGCAGCACACACCGCATCGGCACGCCTCTGGAATTCCTGGCCCTGCTCAGGGGTAAACGCTGCTTTCATGGCGATCCTGCATCAGTTCAAAATTAAAACGTACCGCATGGTACACATGCAATCCGATCAGGACAACTAGGGAATCTCGCAGATATAAAAACCCACGGCTTAGTCGCATGATGTACGTTGCACAGAGTCATTCAAAGGGCTCTTACGCACATGACGTACCAATTGGTACGCATTAAAGAGAAGCCAGAGAGCAGAACCAGGAGGAAGACAGCGATGGGAATTGCAGGCGGCATCCGCGCGGCCGGCGTGATTGGCCTTTCCGTGATGGGCTCGGCGTATGCCCAGTCCAACGTCACGCTGTACGGCACGGTTGAGAATGCCTTGTCGTACACCACGCACGTCAACGCGGCGGGCGACAGCCTGTCGGGCATGTCGGCGGGCATTCTCACCACCAGCCGCTGGGGCATGCGCGGCCGGGAAGACCTTGGGCAAGGCTGGGGCGCCGTTTTCGACCTGGAGCAAGGGTTTTCTCCGGCCAACGGTGCCACGCAGCAACAGGCCTGGTCGCGGGAATCGTGGGTCGGGCTGGAAGGGCCGTATGGCCGGGTGACGCTGGGCCGGACCTACGCCCCCATTCTGGAAGCCGCCTATATGGCCGACCCGTTGCGCGAAGGTACCGGCACGGCTTCGGTGGTGGCGCTCGGGCAGTTGAGCGTGCTGGCGCCCGGCAACGGCTACCGGCTCGACAAGACCATCCGGTACACCACACCGGCATCGTGGGGGCCAATCTCGGGCAGCATGCTTTACGCGTTCGGCTCTCCGGGGAGCAACGTGCAGAAGAGCGACTTTGGTGCGCACCTCATGTACGGCTCGCCTTCGCTCACGCTGGTGGCCGGCTACAACCGCGAAGACAACCCGTGGGATGCCTCAGGCTCGATGATCAACGCCGTGGCAGCCGGCACACCGCGCCCGCCCATCGCCAGCCCCGCCTATCTGAACGACTGGAAGCGCGAGACCTGGATGCTCGGCGCCAACTACACCATCGACAAACTCAACCTGTACGCCGGCTACTCGCACGACAGCGATCGGCCCTCCTCCGGCACCGCGCGGCGCGCCTACACCACGCACCTGTACTGGGCCGGCGCAGCCTACTGGCTGACCAGCAATGCGGACGTGCGCGTCGGCTTCTACAAGCTGCGGGTGGAAGACACCAACATCCACCCGTATCTGGTGGGCGCGCAGCTCGACTATTACCTGTCGAAGAACGTGGATGTGTACCTGCTTGGCGCGTTTGTCCATAACCAGGGCGGCGCGGGCACGAGCTATCCGGTGGTGGCGTTTGGTACGTCGGCGGCGGCTTCGGCATACGGCGCCAATACGCTGGCGCAGTCGCTCGGCACCACCAGCAGCGTCACGCCGGGCGCGAATCAATTTCAGGCGGCCATGGGTGTGCGCTACCGCTTCTAACCCCGGAGGCACGTGACATGACAACCCTTCGCCACAACCTGGTCGGCGCGGCCGTCGGCAACTTCTTTGAATGGCTCGACTTCACCCTGTACGGCTACTTTGCGCTGGCAATTGCGCGCAACTTCTTTCCAGCAGGCAACGAGGTGCTTTCTACGCTGGCCGCCGTCACCGCGTTCGCTGCCGGCTTTGTCGTGCGTCCGTTCGGCGCCTGGTGCATCGGTCGCTACGCTGACCGGCGCGGTCGCAAGGCGGCGATGGTGGCAACCGTTCTGCTGATGGGCGCAGGCACGCTGCTGATTGCGATCGCCCCGCCCTATCAGACCGCCGGGTTTCTGGGGACCGCCATGGTGGTCATCGGCAGGTTGTTGTCTGGTTTTGCCGCTTCGGGCGAAAGCGGGGCCGCTGGCGCGCTGGTGATCGAGTCCTGCCCGCCACACCGGCGCGGCTGGTATGGCGCCGTGTTCAGTGCCTCCACCTACCTGGCGCTGGCAGCCGGGTCCGGATTGGCCCTGCTGGTGTTCGGCACACTGGGCGTGGAACGCACGCTGGACTGGGGCTGGCGCATCGGTTTTGTCGTGGGACTGTGCGTGATTCCGGTGGGGGCCTACCTGCGCCGGCATATGAACGAAAGCCTGCACACCGGCGCCATGCAAGCCAGCGGCACGGAGGCACGCACGCTGCCCGCCCGTACGCTGGCCGCGCAGATCGTCATGGTGTCGGCATTGACGGGTTTCGGCTCGGCGGTGGTCTACCTGGCCATCGTCTTCATGCCGGCATTTGCCACACAGGCGCTCAAGATCGGGCAGACCACCGGGGCCATCGGGTCAACGCTGGCGGCGCTCGCCATCATTGCCGGTTCGCTCATCGGCGGGCCCTGGTCTGACCGGCGCGGTCGCAGCGGCATCATGTTGTTTGGCATTGTGCTGGCGCTGGGCATCGGCACACCGCTCTATGAGCACCTGCTCGACAGCCCCACGCCCGGGGCGCTGTTTGCCTTCCAGGGCGCCTGTGCGTTTGGGTTCGGCCTGTTCCTGGGCGGCAGCTTTCCGTTCTTTGCAGAGCGTTTTCCACCGGGCCAGCGCGCGCTGGGCATTGGGCTGGGTTACAACATCGGCGTGATGCTGTTTGGCGCGGCGTCTCCCGTGGTGTCCACCTATGCGCTCTCGCAAGGCATCGTCCGGGCGCCGCTCTACTACCTGCTGGCAGCGGCAGTGGTGTCGGTGGTGGCCATCCTTTGCATGCGCAAGCCGCCGGTGTGGCAGCGCCCGTTGATCGCGTAGACTGGCGGGCAGTCCAAGCATCGAGCTGTATCCCATGGCCACCACCGCAGCACCGCGCAAAAAGCGCACCGAAACACCGTTCACACCCAGCGAATCCGCCGTCAAGTCACTGGATGCGGCGGTGCGCTATGTGCTCGACAACGGTATCGGCGACATGTCGTTGCGGCGCGTGGCCGAGGCTATCGGCACGAGCCACCGCATGCTGATCTACCACTTCGGCTCCGCCGACGAGTTCTGGGAGATCGTACTGCGCGAGATCCGCCACCGCGAGCAGCTCGCGCGCGTGCGCGTCCAGAACGACATCGCCGACCCCGTGGCCGCCATTGAAGCCGCGTGGGAGCGCTACGCGTCAGACGCCTACCTGCCCATCATCCGGCTGCTGTTTGAGCTGTACGCACGTGCCATTCGCGAGCCCGAGCGCTTTCATGATTTTCTCGGCGATGTGGTGGACAGCTGGCTCGCGCCCGTTGCCGCGCTGTTTGAAGCCCAGCTTGGCCTGGCGCCAGCAGAAGCCCGCGCCCGCGCCCGTATTCAGGTGGCGACGATGCGCGGCTTGCTGCTCGACCTTGTCACCACGGGCGATCGCAAAGGCACCACCGCCGCACTGAAGCGCTTTGCGCGGATGATCACCGCGCCCTGAGCGCTCAGGCCGTCAGCGGAAAGTTGGCATCGAAGGTCGATGCCACGTCCAGCTTCTGCCTGAGCAGGCCCGACTTCAGATAGAAGTCCGCTGTGCGCTGCTGCTCAGCAATGAGTTGCGCATCAATGGGGCGCCACACCGTCTGGCGCCGCGCGAACTGCAGCCGCGCCGCCTCGGGCGCAATGCCGATGATGCGTGCCAGCGTGGCCGAATAGCTGTCGACATGCTGGTACGACCAGACCTGTGCACGCACCACACGCTGCAGGAAATCACGCAGAACATCGTGCTTGGCAGCCAATGCTGCGTCCGTAGCGGCCAGGTAGCTCAGGCCCGACCACAGCCCGCGCCCGCTCACCAGCACGCGCGCATGCCCGGCGGTTTCGGCCATCGCCGTATAGGGTTCCCACGTCGACCACGCATCAATGGAGCCGTTGACCAGGGCAAGCTTGGCATCGGCGGGCGGCAGAAAGCGGAAGTTGGCATCCTGGGGCCCCAGCCCGGCAGATTCCAAGGCCTTGAGCGCCACCAGATGCCCAATCGAACCCCGGTTGGTGCCGATGGCTTTGCCCTTCAGGTCCGCCGCCGTCTTCAACGGTGAATCCGGACGTACCAGCACTGCCGTGCCGTAGGGGTCGGACCGGTTGGCGCCGATCAGCTTGATGCGTGTGCCGGCTGCCAGCGCGAAGATGGCTGGCGCATCGCCAATCGGCCCCAGATCCACCGCGCCCGCGTTGAGTGCTTCGGCCAGCGGTGCCGCAGCGGGAAACTCTGTCCACTGAATGTCGTAAGGCACGCCTTTGAGCGCGTCTGCTGCCTCCAGCAGCGAGCGTAGCCCGCCCTTCTGGTCGCCGGCCTTGAGCACGGGGCGTGCCTGTGCAAAGGACAAGGCCGGCGCAGCCGCCAGCATCAGCGCAGATTGTGCAAAACGTCGTCGAGATATCGTCATGGTGGTCAATGGATGAAGCCGCCCTTCACATAGCGCACCGGCTCGGTGTCCATGCGGGCGATGAGGGTGTCGAGCCCCGCGGCGCGCGGCGTTTCAGAGGCGCGTGAGGCGGAGGTGCAAAGAAAATCGGCGTCGGACCAGGTGGTGCCCGGTTCGCCACGTGCACGCAGCCAGCCATTGCGATCCGCCAGCAGTTGCGTACCCGAGAACGTTTGTGGCGTGGAGCCGGCAAGCGCGGCAAAGATGGGCCAGGCATCGCGGCCCGACACCACGCAGCGCGCTCGCATGGGCAGTGTGGGAGACGGCAGCGTGCCGTCCGGCGTAACAAGCAGGGTCTGGAAGCGCGGGTCTTCAAAGGGCACCTGCTCTGCCGAGCCAGCATCGATGGCGACGACGCGCACGCGCTGCCTATCACGCCAGGCATTGAGCGGTTCGGGTGCGGCATCGCCGCAACGCACGGACAACGCTGGCAGCGCCACCGGCAACGGCCAGCCCCCTGCGCGCACACCACCGCTGGCGGCCAGCACTTTCATGTAGTCGAGCACCGCCCAGATGTCGTTGTCGCTCAGCCGGTTGGCGAAGGCGGGCATGGTGGCCACGCCTTGCGCGTCCTGCATGCCTTGGGCGATGTGCCAGAACAGTTCGCCATCCGCATGGCGGCCAAGCAGCGGGCCGACAACGGTGGGAGGCCAGCGCGTGAGCGTGGCGGCCAGCGGGCCCTCGCCGCGGCCATCTGCGCCGTGGCAGCTTGCGCAGGCTGCGTTGTAGACACGGGCGCCGTTGGCAATGGAGGCCAGGGAGAACGAGGTTGGGCTCGCATGAAAGCTGGTCGGCACGGCGGAGGACAGCACCACCGCCGACGGCCACGGCGCTACCACCAGCAAGCCCGCCGCCACACCCAGCGCGACGGCACGCCAACGACGCACCAGTATCGCCACCAGCACCGACAGCACCGTCAACGCCACTGCGATGAGCGTGATGCCCAACTGCCGCGCCTGCCCGAGATCGATCAGCAGCGTTTCACCGGCAATGCGTGTTCCCCAGGGCCATGCTGCCTGGCCGTGCACATCGCCCGTCAAGCCCAGCGTGTGCCACAACGTCAGCAAACCTTGCTGCGCCCATTGCAGGAAGCCGAGCAACGTATTGAGCCAGGCCGTCGGTGGAGGGCCGCTCATGACAGCACTTTCATCGTGGAATGTCCTGCGCGCGCCCTACCAGGTCTGGCCCAGGCCAAGGTGGCCAAGCGCCTCGTGCCGCAGGGCATTCAGGCGTGGATCACCACGATGGCGTGGATAAGGCAGATCGACCGTCAACTCCGCGGCAATGCGCGCCGGGCGCGGGCTGAAGATGATCACGCGCTGGGCCAGGAACAATGCCTCTTCCACATCGTGCGTGACCAGCACCGTAGAGAAACGCGCGCGCTGCCACAACGCCACCAGCTCGCTCTGCATGGCCAGCCGCGTGAGGGAATCGAGCTTGCCCAGTGGTTCATCCAGCACCAGCAGTTGCGGATCGTTGACCAATGCACGCGCCAGCGCCACACGCTGCGCCATGCCGCCCGACAACTCGTGCGGGAACGCGCGATGAAAGCCCTTGAGGCCGACACGCTCCAGCGCATCGTCCACACGGTCGCGCTCCGCCTTGAGCACGCCGCGCGCCTGCAGGCCGAGGGCGACGTTGTCCCACACGCGGCGCCACGGATACAGCGTTGGGTCTTGAAACACGACAACGCGCGACGGATCGGGCTCGGTGATGGGTGCATCGTCCTGCAGGATGCGGCCGCGCGTGGGGGCTTCCAGCCCGGCAATCAAGCGCAGCAAGGTGGATTTGCCGCAGCCACTGGGGCCCAGCAGTGCGACGAACTCGCCGGGCTGCACGGCCAGATCAACGTTGTCGAGCACCTGCAGCGGGTTGGCGCGGCTGCCAAACCAGTGGCTCACACCCTGCACGTCAATGCGGGCGCCCGTGGTGGCAGGCGTGACGGGTGCGGCCGCGTCAACCGGCGCTTCGCGTTCAAGCACGGCTACCATTTCAACGTCCCCTTCTGCCAGACCAGCGCGCGGTCACGCACCTTGAACAGCAGCGTGATGATGCTGGAGAACAGCAGTGCCATCACGATCAGTGCTGCATACATGTTCACGTAGGAGGCCCAACCCTGGGCCCACGTCAGATACCACCCGAGGCCCGATTTCACGCCCATCATCTCGGCCGTCACCAGCACCGTAAACGACGCGCCCAGCCCCATGAACAACCCGACGAATACCTGCGGCAACGCCGCCGGAATCGCCACGCGCAGCACCAGGAAGGCGTTGGAGGCACCGAGCGTACGGGCCAAGTCGTAGTAGCTCTTGTTCACGCCGGCCACACCAGACCACGTGAGCACCGCCACCGGAAAGCCCGACGCCAGTGCAATCAGAAAGGCCGCGGCCGAATAGCTCGACGGGAAAAAGTAGAAGGTGATCGGCAACAGCGCCGTGGCGGGCAACGGGCCCAGAATGCGCAGCACCGGATGCACCCAGTACCCCACGGCGCGCGACCAGCCGATCGACACGCCCACCAGAAAGCCCGTCAGCGCGCCAAAGAAGTAACCCAGCCCCAGCAGCTTGAGCGTGTTGATGACGCTGCCGCCCAGGCGCGCCCAGTCTTCGGAGTAGACCTCGATCAACGCCTGCGGCGGTGCAAAGAACGGCGTGGGCAGGAACCCAGACTTGGCTGTTAGCACTTCCCATGCGCCCAGCACGACCGGCACGGCAATGAGCCACGGCCCAAGAGGCAGTAGCGTTTCCTGCACGGCACGCAGGGGCACCACGTACGCACCCACCAGCGCCAGAACAAACAGCGCAACGCCCACCAGTAATGCCGCGATACCAAGTTCTGCTGTGAAGGCCCAATCGCTGAAGCCGATCACATGGTTGGGCCAGCGCCACGTCAGCAACCCGAAGGCGGCCCACGCCAGCCCGGCCACCGTGCCAGAGCGCCATACGCGCGCATTGGTAATCGCGCCGCCAAAGGGGTTGGACAGCGCGGCAGGCGCCTCCAGCGTTTGCGGAGCGGTAGTCGTAGTCATGTCGATGCTCTCCTCATGTCGCGTGCCCTACGCCAGCACGTTCACGTAGACGTGCTGTGCCAGGCGCTGCGGGTCGGTCGTCTTCTTGATGACGCCGATGCGGCGGAAGTCCTCCGCATAGAAGGCGATCTCGTCGCGCAGGTCGACACCCGTCGGGTGGTGCGTATAGGTGAGCGTGGCATACAGCTTGCGCAGATCGTCCACCGCCACTTTGGGCGAGTACTTGGCAAACACCTTGGCGGCTTCGTTCGGGTTCTCGTTGACGAAGTCCGTCGCCTGCACGATGGCGCGTGCCAGGCCGGAGGCCGCCTGGCGGTCATTGCGCACAAGCTCACCCCGCGCGCCAATCACGCAGCAGACTTTGCGTGCGTACTCGCCGGTGAGGTTGGTCGCCAGTTCCACATAGGCGCCGTTGGTGCGCTTTTCCAGCAGGTAGAGGTTCGGGTCGCCGTCGGCAATGGCCTGGATCTCGCCCTTGTCCACCGCCACCCCTAGCAGGTCCGCCGGGTACTGACGCCAGGTGATGTCGCGGTCGGGGTCGATACCGTGCTTGGCCAGCAGGATGGTGAAGAAGTGCTTGCCCGGCGCGGCCAGATCACTCACGCCCACGGTCTTGCCCTTGAGTGCGGCCAGGTTGGTCACGCCCGCCGCCTTGGAGCCCACCAGCCGCACGCAGCCGCCGTGCGAGCTGCCGATGATCTTCACATCAAAGCCCGCCTCCAGTGGCTTGAGCCAACGGTGGATCATCCCCACCGCGGCATCGGCCTTGCCGGTGGCGATGGATTCGAGCAGTTGGTCGGTCGATCCGCTGTAGTTGATCAGGTCGACCTGCAGACCGTTCTTCTCGAAAAAACCGCGCTCCTGCGCCACCACGATGGGCGTCAGGCAGAACGAGTTCTGGTTCCACGCAAACGTCAGCTTGCGCTGCTGCGAGTACGCCTTGCGGCCCAGGATCAAGGCCGGTGCGGCCAGCGCCGTGGCAGCGGCCGCGTGCAGTACCTTGCGGCGTGAGATGCCCGCATTGTCTT
>NZ_ASZV01000059.1:0-5668 GCF_000442475.1 Ralstonia sp. AU12-08
TTTTGCCCCGCCCAGCGGGGCCGACGGCGGAAGTCGACGTGCGGTTTGCGGATGTAGTGATGCTCGATGAAAATCGCATTAGTAAGCGGCGCGCACTATGGTTGGATCTCGGTGGCATCGCCAAAGGCTTTGCCGTGGACATGGCTATCCTAAGTCTGCGGCGCCACAACGTTCGCAGTGGCGCCGTTTCGGCCGGAGGGGACCTGCGCGTCTTTGGCAAGCATGCACAGCCCATCCACGTACGCAGTGCCAACGCGCCCGGTCGGCTAGAACTACTCGGTCGGCTCACCAACGGGGCCGTGGCCACCAGCGGTCACTATTTCGCAGAAAGCTTCGGACTGCCCCCTGGTACAGCATCCATCCGGTCGCAACAAGCGCCGATGGAAGCGCCTTGCGCAGAGCGAACGGTCACCGTCATTGCCCCCCGCTGTATCTGGGCGGACGCACTGACCAAGGTCGCCATGCTTGCCGGTACGACGGCGCCCGCCACGGTCCGCGCGCTATCAAGCTATCACGCACACGTTGTTGCATCATGACGCAATCCTCGCATCGACATCCCCTGAAAGGGACAGGCATTCGTCTGCATCCGTATCACTATTGGGTTGCTCTCGCCGTATTGCTAGCGGTAGCGGTGTCTGGGCTGATATGGACGGTTTTGCACGATTTGCTTCAATGGGAGGACGCACCGATCGTCCGCCAGATTCTGCAGTTGCATGGCGCCTTTGCGTTCTGCAGCCTGATTCTCTTGGGTTCCATGCTGCCGCAACACATTCGCTTCGCGTGGGTTGCGCGCCGAAACCTCGTGACCGGTACGTTGACGGGAATCGTGTTCTTGTTGCTGACCATCACCGCTTATGGGCTGTATTACGGGCCCGAAGATTGGAGTGGTCTTACGAAGACTGTGCACCTTGTTCTGGGCATTGCTGCTGTTGCGGCCGTGCCCCTCCACATGTTCATTGGACGGAAGCGACACAACGGCTACCGTGCCCCCGCGAGCAAGAATGTACGGCACGAAAAAACCTGAAGCGAATCGACGAGGCAATCGTACAAGCCTGCGCAGCAAACCGCTCGGCGCGCGGGAAAGAGCCCCGGGGGAGTAACCCCCCGGGGAGGGGGAAGCCCGGAAAGGGGGGGGCCGGGATTGAGCTTTGGTTTATTGGTGGCCACCATCCGTGTAAGGGTCACGGGTGCCCATCGAATGCGCGCCATCGGTGTAGATGTCACGCGCTGCGCGCCCACCATCGGTGTAGGGATCGCGCTTGCCCATCGCGTTAGCGCCATCGGTATATGGGTCGCGCGCGCCAGTAGCGGTCGCCGCGTTGGCGACGTTGACACCGAGGGCCAGCAACGCTGCCCCCACCAATGCGGATTTTTTCAGGATGTTCATCGCGTTCTCCTTCTTCAAGTTGAAACAAGACACTGCTAGTCACGGCAGTGTAGAAGGCTGAGGCTGACAGAAACGTGACCCTCGTATTACAACTGCGCCAGATCAGCGAGGTTGATCCGGTATGCCACCCTCAATGCATGGCACGACAGGCGTCGGCACACTTCTCGCAGGCGCGCGCGCACTCCTGACAGTGCTCATGGGAGTGCTTGGCACACTCGGCGGCGCAAGCTTGACAGATTCTCGCGCACAGTTCGCATATGGCATTGGCTTGGGTGCTGCCTCGCGCCATCAACCCCACGGCGGTCCCGCAGATATCAGCGCAATCGAGATCCAGCCGAATGCAGGTGCTCAATGTCAGAGCGTCCTTTTCGGTCAGGCAGGAGGCGGCGCAGTGCAGGCACGCCACGTGACACGCGGCGCATTCATCGATGCAGGTTTGGAAGTATTGGTGAGGCATTTGGGTTCTCCTTGATTGGCGACGTGCCGAAATGGCACGATGCACGTGGAGCAAGGAGAGAGCCTGGGCCTTGGTGCTTGTGGAGAAATGCTGTCGCCATGTTGTGATGCGTGCACATACTTTCAAAAACGTCATAGGTAAGCAAGATTTCGGACAGGTTGGACTGCGCCTGTGCCGTCATCCTGGTCGAGCCGGCGCATCACGTCAGCGAGCGGACGCCCAAAGTTCAGGAGCGGATCGGCAGCCGGACGGTAAATCGAGTACGGTCGTGCGCGCGTGTAACAGAAATGATTCCCCCATGGGCGAGAACGATTGCTTTGGTGATGGCCAAGCCAAGGCCTGCTCCGTCAGATTCGGGACGCGCGCGTGACTTGTCTGCACGAAAGAAGCGCTCGAAGATGAACGGCAGCACGTCAGGAGCAATCGCTTCGCCGTCGTTGTCGATCGTCACGGCGAGATCCTCCTCGCCTGGCTTGATGGAAACGATCACACGGCCGCACCTGGGCGTGTGCCGTATTGCATTCGACAACAGATTGCTGAAGGCGCGTCTGAGCATGAGCCGATCGCCGCGCACCTGCGCTTGTCCTTCCACTTGCAACTGCACGGCTTTGTCCTCTGCAAACGCATCGTAGAACTCAAAGAGGGCACGCACCTCGTCGGCAAGCTCGATCATCTCGGCACTAGGCAGCGTCAGGTTGTGCTCCATCTTGGCTAGATAAAGCATGTCCGACACCATCCGAGCCAGCCGCTGCAGCTCTTCCACGTTTGAAGCAAGGACGTCTCTGTATTTCGCAGGCTCGCGAGTCTGTGAGAGTGCCACCTCGGTTTGCGTCAACAGGTTGGTGATCGGTGTGCGTAGCTCGTGTGCGATATCGGTCGAGAAGTCGGTGAGTCGCTGGAAATCGCCCTGCAGGCGCGCGAGCATGCCGTTCAACGTCACGCCAAGATCGGCAACCTCGACAGGTACCATATCAACCGGCATCCGTTCGTTCAGGCGGTCGGCAGTTACAGACTTCGCTCGCGAAGCCATTGCGCGCAATGGCAACAGCCCGCGCCGGGCCGCCCACCATCCGAATAGGCCGCTCGCCAAGGCGGCCAACGCGATGTAGAGCATCAACGTCTTCCGAAACGCTCGTAGGAAATGCGCATGGATCTCCGTATTGATGCCCACCAACACGTCGAGCGCATCGCCGTCGCGCAGTGGCACTTGCATATGCACACCCCGGTATTGCTCTTCGCCCTGCTGCCAAACAAGGGCCCCGGAATGGCGGCCTGCCTTGCGCAGCACGCGCAACACCTCCGCAAAGTCAAAGTTGGGGGTAGCAAAAAGGGGCTGACCCTGTGGCGCCTGGACCCGCACAATCAGATCCGTGCGATGCTGCAACACGTCGTTGAGTCGAGTGGAGACCTCGGCCGCAGAACTACTCTCAACCACCCGGCGAATGACGTTCACGTTCTCGCCCAACGCCGTAAAGTCTTCCACGGCAAAGTGTTCCTCCATCGCCAGGGCAATCAGAATGCCGAGGCCCAACAACACGGCCGCTGACGACAAGGAGAAATATGCGGTTAGCCGCGCCGTCAATGAAAGGCGCCGCATTACTCCCCATCCTCCGGGCCTTCGAGGACATAACCCATACCACGAACGGTATGGATCAATTTGGGTTCGAAGTTATCGTCAATTTTGGCGCGCAGGCGTCGAATGGCGACGTCAATCACGTTGGTGTCGCTGTCGAAATTCATGTCCCAGACTTGGGACGCGATCAGGGATCGGGGCAGCACCTCCCCATGACGGCGGGCTAGCAGTTCGAGCAACGAGAATTCCTTACTGGTCAACGCGATTCGCTGCCCGCCGCGGGAAGCACGGCGGCGAGTCAGATCCAGCACCAGGTCGGCCACCTGGATGCGTTCTGCAAGTGATGGCGCACTGCCTCGTCGAAGCAGGCTCCGAACACGGGCGAGCAATTCCGCGAATGCAAAAGGTTTCACCAAGTAATCGTCCGCGCCTAGTTCCAAGCCCTTGACCCGATCGGCGACGCTATCGCGCGCGGTCAGAAACAGCACCGGTACGGCCAGTTCAGCTGAGCGCAGCGCGTGCAGAATCTGCCACCCCTCGAGATCGGGCAACATCACGTCAAGGATCAAGAGGTCATAGTCGCCCGTCATTGCAAGATGACGGCCGTCCATCCCATTACGGGCGAGGTCAACAACAAAGCCGGCTTCCGACAGCCCCTGCTGCAAATATTCGCCAGTCTTGGATTCGTCTTCGACAACAAGGAGCTTCATGTCTGTCTCTTTATTACTTATGGCGCACGAAAAGTGCGATCGGTATCTTGTAGCGTACATGGAGCCGCCTGGTTGCTGACCAACCTGACCAATATGTAATGTATCGGTCAGGTTAAAGTAGCCTTGCAGTGATTAGTCTGCTCCTGCCGTACAAATCTCATCAGGGACTTACGCAAGGAATCAAGAGATGCGCAGCAATCGTGCAATGGGCGTGGTGCTTCCGAACCTTCCTCGGAGGCGATTTGTGCAGGGCTTGGCAGCCGGAGGGGTGATCGCCGGCCTGGGTTTAAGCGGGATGCCCGCGCGGGCGTCGCAACCCCAGGGCGCGGCCTTTGGCACTGCGCCCGTGCTGCGAGGCACGGAGTTCGATCTGGTGATCGCCGAGACCCCGGTGAACTTCACCGGCAAGCCAGGCATGGCCACCACCATCAATGGCATGCTGCCCGGCCCGACGTTGCGTTGGCGTGAAGGTGACACGGTCACCATCCGGGTAACCAACCGCCTGCCGGAGCCCACGTCAATTCACTGGCACGGCATCATTCTGCCGTTCCAGATGGACGGCGTGCCCGGGATCAGCTTTTCTGGGATCGCTCCGGGCGAAACATTCACGTATCGCTTCAAGGTACAGCAGAGCGGCAGTTACTGGTACCACTCGCACTCCGGCTTCCAGGAAATGACTGGGCTGTATGGGGGCATCGTTATCGACCCCGCGGGCGAGGACCGCGTGCGGGCCGATCGCGATTACACCGTCTTGCTCTCCGACTGGACGGACGAGGATCCGATGCGCGTCCTAACCAAGCTCAAGATCCAGGGCGACTACTACAACTATAACCAGCCGACCGTGGTCGATTTCTTTCGCGACGTCTCGCGTGAGGGATGGACCTCTGCCATGGACAAGCGACGGATGTGGAACCAGATGCGGATGAATCCGACCGATCTGGCGGATCTCTCCAGCGCAACGCTGACCTACCTCATGAATGGCGTGACGCCAGCGGGGAATTGGACCGGCCTATTTTCTCCGGGCCAGACGGTACGGCTGCGCTTCATCAATGGGGCCGGCAACACGTTCTATGACGTTCGCATTCCGGGCCTGAAAATGAAGGTGGTGCAGGTCGACGGACAGGATATCGAGCCGGTGTCGGTCGATGAGTTCCGCTTCGGCCCTGGCGAGACCTGCGACGTAGTGGTCGCTCCAACGGACGAGGCCCACACAGTGTTTGCCCAGACGATGGACCGGACCGGGTACGCCCGCGGCACTCTCGCCGTGCGTCCGGGTGTGCAAGCCCCTGTGCCAGCTGTCGACAAGGCCGAATGGCTGACGATGGCGGATATGATGGGTGACATGGGTGACATGTCTGGGATGTCTGGGATGTCTGGGATGTCTGGGATGTCTGGGATGTCTGGGATGTCTGGGATGTCTGGGATGTCTGGGATGTCTGGGATGTCTGGGATGTCTGGGATGTCTGGGATGTCTGGGATGTCTGGGATGTCTGGGATGTCTGGGATGTCTGGGATGTCTGGGATGTCTGGGATGTCTGGGA
>NZ_ASZV01000060.1:0-21657 GCF_000442475.1 Ralstonia sp. AU12-08
CTGGGATGTCTGGGATGTCTGGGATGTCTGGGATGTCTGGGATGTCTGGGATGTCTGGGATGTCTGGGATGTCTGGGATGTCTGGGATGTCTGGGATGTCTGGGATGTCTGGGATGTCTGGGATGGACCATGGCGCCATGGTCATGGACCACAGCCAGCATGGAACGATGCAGGGCAACGTCGCAAACTCCTTGAAGGTGCCGAGCAAGAAGGCCCGTCATGCGCGAACAGAGTACGGTCCAAGCACCGACATGCATGTCGATATGGCGCGGACAAACCTCGACGATCCCGGCATTGGGCTGCGCAACAATGGGCGACGCGTGCTGGTCCTGCAGGACATGCATACGATCGGCGGCCCCATGGACGCCCGCAGCCCGCAGCGCGAGGTGGAGTTGCATTTGACCGGCAACATGGAGCGCTACGCATGGTCGCTCGACGGCGTTGAGTTCGGCAAATCAACCCCCGTCCATTTCCGCTATGGGGAGCGTCTTCGCGTCATCCTTCACAACGATACGATGATGACGCACCCGATGCACATGCATGGGATGTGGAGCGAACTCGAGGCGCCGGACGGTACATTCTTGGCGCGCAGGCACACGATTCCGGTGCAGCCCGCGCAGCGCGTTAGCTTCCTTGTCACGGCTGACGCTCTGGGACGATGGGCTTGGCATTGCCATCTCATGCTGCATATGGATGCAGGTATGTTCCGTGAAGTGATCGTCGCCTAAGCCCGGATCGACAAGTCAAATGACCACGCATAAGCACGTTAAGACAGCATTGGCAGTTGCCTTGGCCGTTGTCGGCATCAACGCCGCGTCGGCACAGGAATCTACAGCTACCTACGACGCCATGGCGCCAAGCTCGGGCGCCAGCACTCGGCCGACTGCCCATGGCTCGATGCAGGGCATGGACCATGGCTCGAAGCAGGGCATGGACCATGGCTCGATGCAGGGTATGGACCATGGCTCGATGCAGGGCATGGACCATGGCTCGAAGCAGGGCATGGACCATGGCTCGAAGCAGGGCATGGACCATGGCTCGAAGCAGGGCATGGACCATGGCTCGATGCAGGGTATGGACCATGGCTCGATGCAGGGTATGGACCATGGCTCGATGCAGGGTATGGACCAGGGCTCAATGCAGGGTATGGACCAGGGCTCAATGCAGGGTATGGACCAGGGCTCAATGCAGGGTATGGATCAGGGCTCAATGCAGGGTATGGATCATGGTTCGATGCAAATGCAAGGCGGCTCACCGCCTCCTGATGCGCGGGATCCGAATGCATACTCGGGTGGATATCAGTTGGGTGTCGGAAAGTTCGCGCTGGGCAATACCCGCCAGCTCATGATGGCCGATGAGCACAATTTTGGATCGTTCTTGATTGATCGCCTGGAGTGGGTACGCGGCCCCAACTCCAACGCCGCTTCTTACGAAGCGCAAGCGTGGTACGGAAGCACTTACGACAAGGTCGTGCTGAAGGCGGAAGGCGATGTGAAAAAAGGTCGACTCGAGGAGGCGCGTACCGAGTTGCTATGGGGGCATGCGATCACGACGTTCTGGGACACCCAGCTTGGGATTCGCAATGACGTTGGCTCGGGGCGTCCAGCGCGGAACTGGGCGGCTTTCGGTGTGCAAGGTCTGGCGCCATACTGGTTCAACATCCAGGCCACTGCATACGTTGGTAACAGTGGTCGTACCGCCCTGCGGTTGTCCACGGAGTATGAGTTGCTGCTGACTCAGCGCCTTATCCTACAACCGCGCGTGGAGGCGAACCTCTACGGAAAGAATGATCCGGCTTTGGAGATCGGCAGCGGCCTGTCCAGCGCTAGCGTCGGATTGCGTTTGCGTTACGAGTTCAGTCGGCAATTCGCGCCTTACATCGGCGTCGAGCGGTATCAGACTTTTGGCAACACCGCCAACATGATTCGGGCAGATGGCGGCCGAAGCGGTGAGACCCGATTTGTGGCAGGCCTGCGTGTTTGGTACTAGCCATTCTCTATTTACACCACCAGGAGGTATTGACATGTTGACCCCTCGTTACATCGCAAGCATCGCTGTCGCGGCATCGGCCATTTTCGCCAGCACGGCCGCATTCGCGCATCCTAAGCTGCTGTCTTCGACGCCTGCTGACAAAGCGGAAGTCGCCGCGCCGGCAAAGATCGAGCTTAAGTTCTCGGAAAATCTCTCGACGCAATTCTCGGGGGCTAATCTCGTTATGACGGAGATGCCTGGCATGTCCAGTCACGACGCCATGAAAGTCGCCGCGAAGGTCGCCGCCGACGATGACCCCAAGACGATGGTCATCACGCCCGCACAGCCGCTGATGACGGGAACCTACAAGGTCGAATGGCGTGCTGTCTCGTCGGATACGCACCCGATGACGGGAAACTTCTCGTTCAAGGTGAAGTAAAGTTATGGCAGACGACTGGCTCAATATCGCCCTGCGCTTTGCGCTGTACGTGGATCTGACGATCCTGTTTGGAGTCTCGCTGTTCGGTGCTTACGCCTTGCGCCCCGATCATCGGAGCTCAGCGATTGCGCGCCGGTATGTCTGCGCCATTGGCGTCGCCGCAGCTTCCGGTATTGTGCTGTCTCTCTGGAGTATCGTAGTGACGGCCAAAGCGATGACCGGAGCCGCCGAATACGCGGAGTTGAGCAGCCACGTCTTCGGCATGATGCTGAGTAGCACTGCGGTTGGCATTGGGTGGTTGGTTCGTATCGCAGCCCTGGCGGCTTGTTTAATCATCGTCATGTGTGTGCGTAGGATGCCAACTCTGCACTTTGATATCTTTGCTGTTCTGGGGGCGGTAGCGCTGGCAACAGTGGCCTGGGCAGGGCATGGCGCGATGCACGACGGTTCGCGTGGATACGTCCACATCACGGCCGACATCGCCCACTTGTTAGCCGCGGGTGCATGGGTTGGATCGCTGACAGCGTTTGTGTTGCTTGCGCGGGCGCAGCAGGCGGCTTCATTGGAGTCGGTGGAAATCCTCAACCACACGTCCAACGGCTTCGCCCGTCTTGGGACATTGATTGTCGCCACGCTGCTCGCAACGGGCGTCGTCAACTATCTGTTGATCGTGGGCCCAACAATCGACGGGTTGGCCACTTCGGCATACGGCGTCCTGTTGTTGGCCAAGTTGGCACTGTTTGGGCTTATGCTCGGGCTGGCGGCAGCCAACCGTTACCTGTTGAGTCCGCAACTTGAAATCGCAATGCGCAGCGGCGACCACGCTGGCGCAGTCATGACACTGCGCCGCAGCCTGCTCACGGAGGCCAGCCTCGCCGTCGTGATACTTGCTTTGGTTGCGTGGCTCGGGGTGCTTTCTCCGCCTGGGACCTAATTCCGTCATTTTCGTGTAGCCATTCAACGCTCCATGACAACGCCATTGAACTCGCAGTCTATATCCGCGTCTAGGCGATCTCTGATGGTCGGCCTGGCTCTCTTGCCTGCCATAGCTTTGGCGCAGAAGTCTGAGCCAAAGCCTACATTCCAAGTTTGGAAGACGCCGGGTTGTGGATGCTGCAAGGATTGGTTGTCCCACCTGCGGGACAACGGATTCGATGTAGTCACACACGACGTCGAAGACACCGTCGAGGCTCGACGCAAGACAGGCATTCCCGATCGCTACGCCTCGTGCCATACGGCAGCCGTGCAGGGCTATGCCGTGGAAGGCCATGTGCCTGCGCGCGAGATCAAGCGCCTATTGCGGGAACGCCCTAAGGCAATCGGGCTGGCGGTCCCCAGCATGCCCATCGGTGCGCCTGGCATGGACGGTCCGGCGTACGGTAATCGACGTATGCCGTACAACGTATTACTGATCGGTTTGGATGGGACATCCACTGTGTTCCAAGCGTACAGCTGAACGAATAGAAGACGTTGGCCGTGAAAACGATGGGTTCACCATGTATGTGGCCAACAAATCTGGCGATACACCGACGCAATCACTGGTTGGCTCACCAGGAGCGGTCATGAGGAACATGTCGGTGGCCGACCTGCCTGCCGATGTACTCGCGGCAATGGCTCTCGTCTTCGTCACATGGATTGTTCTCCTAGTGGGTTTCGCTTGGTACCTGCGCCGCAAACATGGCGTAAGACGGCACGCAGACGCGCGTGCCGCTATTCATGGCCGCCGTAGTAAGAAACCACGTCGACGCGCTTTGCGACGAAGCTCTGGGAACCCATGATCTGCCGCAGGTTCCAGGGTGCCTTGTGTCACGCACCGCTAGGAATTCGCCGTGTTTCTCGCCGCTGACTACAGCGTTCGAGCGATAGCTTCGATCGGCTTGATCCCCACGCCAAAACGCGCAATGCTATCTCGGTGTTCGGTGAGACTGGTATAGGGAACATAGCGAATGCCTAGTTCTGCAACCCTGCGGAAAGCGGGACGTGCGAGTTGGGCGCGCACGTCCGCCTCTCTGGCATCTGGAGCCACCAGGAATAGGTGTTTCCTTGTCGCTTGATCTGTGCCCAAAGCCAGATCTAGCAGTCGTACGATGCCCGAGTAGATGGATGTGGTGTGTTCGACCTCGAAGGCAGCTTCCACTTCCAGCGAGACAGCGTTCAGCCAGACGACATCGATGAGAGGCACGGTGTCAGCGCCTGAAACCAAAAGTGAATTCGGCAATGTTGCCAGGCAGCCCTCGCTGAGCACGCCGCCATTGTAGGGGCGGCTGCGGTCGTTGGTCGCCACCCAGACCGCGAAGCCCAATGCCTTGCCAAGATCGCGCAACCAGCCTTGCACCTCTGTATGAGAGGCATCGTCGGTTCGGCCTGCTTGAAGTTGCTTGGCGAAGGAGGCTGCTTCCTCGCGGGCCTTAGCCAGATCCTTCTCCCACTCAGCAATCGTGGTAGCGCCACCCTCTTGCGGCGGAGCTGGATAGCGCTCCATTCCGATATCGAACAGCAGTCCGGCAATCGCACCCAGGTCATTGGACAGCAGGTCGCGGTAGCGTCCATTCAGGGACAGCACGCCCTCGCGCATGGCCAAGTAGTGGTCCCATTTGCCGAGCTTGACACGAGAGCCCGTCAGCGCGTTGTATCCATTGACGATCGCAGTGTTGAAGGGAACCGCCAAAGTTGGGTGGATGAAATACAGCAGGTTGGCAACGGCTGGGCCCAGCCCCTTGATGCCGTGCCGGTTCAACTGCTGAATCGCTTGAACTACCTCTTGCTCGGTATCGCAGCAATTGCACGTATGCAGCAGTCTGGCGAACGCTCGCTGATGATCTGCGTTCTCGTAGATGTCCGGAATACGCAACTTGGGTTTCCAGAGGAATGCGTGGTCCGCCCCCTTGAAGATTTGGCGCTGCTCGGCAATCGCGGAGACCACGGTTTCGAGAGAGGATCCGCGATAGGCGTTGCCAAATGTCCCAGCCTGGATCTCGTTGACCACCGTACTAATGCCACGCCGGATGGAGCGGAAATTCTTGAGGCGCTCGGGCCAGAGAAACCACGTCTGGAAAGTTCCGTCTCTGTCAGGCTTCCATCGCTCAATGAGCGTTCTTGTTAAATCGGTCATGCAAAATCCACTATTTTTATCGTGGCACTGTCCGATCGGGACAGTGTATGTACTTTCCGGCACCGTTTCAATGCTGATTCGACAGAGTTAAAGCGACCTATTCACCGCCAATCTCCGCGTGCCATCCACGAAAAAAAGGTGCCAGGATTGCGACAAACGCAGTGCTTGTTAACAAAACTGTAATCGCAGCGACAGGGTGCTGTCGTCGTCTACAACGTAGAATTTAGCAGCATGGATGCATTCTCAGCATTTGTGCGGAGCACGTCATGAACCTCATGCGGGCCCTCCAAAGCGCCCTCATGCTCTTGCTGCTAGGTTTCGCGTCTGGGTGTACATCCGTCGCTACGACGCCAGCGCAGTTTGGGCATCCAGTCGCAATTGCACATGCGAGCCGAACAATTATTTTGACTCCACGCATCAGATACGTGCATGTGTACACTGGTGAAACAGTTGCTTTCCGGATTGGGGAAAAGGAAATTGGCTGGATGTTCACGGCCCCAACAATCGGAGGTGGCCAACCAATCGATATGGGCTCGATCTTTCCTGATATTCCTGAGGCAAAGGGCATCGCGATTTTTATTGAGCGGAGCAATCTTTACAGGGCAGGATAATCGGTCGCGATGGGAAAGGCGAAGCGCCGCAAGATGGCGCGCGGCTACAACCTCCGCTTCATGTGGTTCACATTCTTGGGATGACATGCCGATTTTAGCTTGACGAGAGCGAGACCTCGATTGACGAGTATCGAATGTTGTCGCTTTCCCCTACTTGACCACAATCTTTCCGATCATTCCGGCTTCGTAATGCCCTGGTACAAGGCAAGCAAAATCAACCATGCCGGGTTCATCGAATCGCCAAATGAGTGCTCCTTGTTGGCCAGGCTCGAGCGCGAGATGCTTTCCAATAGTGTGGTGGCTCATCTCCGGCATCTTGCGCATCATCTCGGCATGCTCCTTTAAGTCGGCAGCGGTGCCGATCACCAGTTCATGGTGTACTTTGCCAATGTTCTCGACAACGAAGCGCACAGTCTCCCCCACTTTGACGGTGAGCGTGGTCGGTTGGAAACGCATGTCATCGCTCATAGTCACATTGATGGTACGCGTCACCTTTTGAGGATCTCCAGGCTGGCCTGCCTTCGGCGCGGGTTCGCTGGAATTGGAACCGAGACCTTCGAGTTGATTCGCCGCACCAAAGGCGGCTAGGGGCGCAAAACTCAGTGCTAGGATGGAGCGAGAAAACCTGTTCATGAGCCTCTCCCTTTTGGAAAGCGGTTGAAATACTTGGTGCGGCTCGACGTTGCCGCGGGGTGGGCGGAAGCCGTTCGCCAAAACGGGGCCCGCCTCTACCGAATCGCGTTGGCTTGGCGACAAAAACTCGGCCCGTGGCATCAATGATAGATCTTGGAACACTCGCCCGTCGATCGGCAGTTACCCATCAGCAGGGGCAACATCAATTGCAATGAGACGCGTGCTGGTTGAAGCTCGCCAGTTGCGCTGGGAGAAAATCCGCTCGAGAAAGAGGGGGCACAGCGAAGACCAAGCTTTCTTTCGGACGGGGCGGCTAGGCGTGCAGATCCCGGTCTTCAAGCTTGATCGTCGGTGATGAGCTGAAGCGGAGCGCGTAATGTCAATCAGATATCCCGTGATTACTGAAGGCGGGTACGTTTTGCGGGCGTGCAGCGCGCTGGCACTGGCGGCGATGGTCAGTGGCTGCACAACTGCTTACGAAGGCAAATATGAGTACGCCGAAGGCTGGCGGCTAGGCGTGATCGTAAGAACCGGCACGCTCGCCGACATGGCCCCTGTGGAGGCAATGTGCTCGCTTGCAGACCAGAGCAGCACGGCACGCTTTGCCTATGTGCAGTTCATCTTTGGGCCGACCCACGGCAAGTTTCTTTACAGCGGACCACACCAACGCCATGTCATCGTGCCGCTGCCGCAAGGGGGTGGGCTGCACGAAGGCGCGCGCGTCTACATAAATCTCCAGGATTGCAACCAAGCGGCTGTTCCCGCATCCGCAACTACTCCATAGGCTGCGCGCTCACGGGGTAGCGTCGTCAGTCCGAGTTGGGCCGGGTGAATCCTCAAGAGCCTGCCTCCTTTGCCGCCGCCGCGAGAATACGTCTAGCGTGCGCCATAAACGCCTGTGCCGGTAGCGAAAGAGGCACACTGGCCGCCTGCAACGCCAGCGTCCGGAAACGGATCTTCTTGTCCAAGGGGCGAAACGCCGCGCCTCGCGCGTCCAGCTCGCTCAATGCGAGCGGGTTCACAAGGCCAATGCCGACGCCATTCTTCGCCAGCGACGCGACGGTGATCGAGTAGGGGGTCTCGCAGGCCAAGCGCAACGTCCGTCCGTCCACTGCCAGCAACTCGTCGAGTTGACGGCGCGTCGTATCCCGGCGTGACAGGGCGATGAACGGGTGATCGCATAGATCGGAGAGCTTCACGCGTCGTTGGCGTGCCAATGGATGGTTGACCGGCATCGCGACCACCGCGTTGGTTGTCACGATGGGTGTGGCGGTCAATCCTTCGAGTTCGACCTCATCAGCGGCGAAGCCGATATCGCACTGGCCTCGCGCGACCTGATCACGCACCTGCACGGAGCTGCCAATCTCGAATCGGACCAGCACATCAGGAAAGTCCTTGCGCAAGGCGGCAATGATTCTTGGCATCAGACCCAGGCCGAGAGCAGGCAAACAAGCCACGGCAATGCTTCCGCCTGATCCAGAGCGCAGTTGAGTCGCGTACTGCTGCAGATGATCCAGGCCGGCATAGGCACGCTCAATTTCCGCAAACCACAGCTTCGCTTCCGGCGTCGCTCGCAACCGCGAACGCTCTCGCTCAAACAAGCGCATCTGCAGGCTTGCTTCGAGCTGGGCGAGCAACCGGCTGACCGCGGGTTGCGAGGTATGCATGTACTGAGCCGCGCGGGCAGTCGTGCCCGTCAACATGATCGCGCGGAACGCCTCTATCTGTCTGTGGTTCATATCGATTTTGAATTGACTTGAGTCAACTTGGCATTGGAAAGAATAGACCGAGTGCAGGATACTCGCCAGTCATCAGGAAGACACCATGCCACCGAATACAACACCCAACTTCATGACCTCGTCGCCACGCTTCAGTGCGCTCACTGTGCCGGTGCACCGAGCTTCGACACTGGTTTTTGACACGACGGCCCAGTTCCTTGCGCGTAAAGGCCAGTTGTTCGACGGCTACTCATACGGGTTGTATGGGACGCCGACAACCCGCGCCCTGGAGACGGAAGTTGCTTCCATCGAAGGTGGATCCCGCACCGTGCTGGTGCCCTCCGGGCTGGCCGCGCTGACCCATCCCATGCTTGCTCTCCTGTCTGCTGGCGACCACGTCCTGGTGGCCGACTGCGTGTATGGGCCGACGCGCGAGTTCTGCAACAGCGTCCTCAGGAAAATCGGTGTTGCCGTCACCTACTTTGCCGCCGATGCCGCGACGATCGACGCGCACCTGCAAAGCAACACGCGACTCGTGCTGCTCGAATCGCCCGGCTCATTCACGATGGAGATCCAGGAGATCGCCGCCATCTCCCGCGAGGCTCACACTGCCGGCGCGCTGGTCATGCTGGACAACGCATGGGGCTTCGGCAACTCCGCCATGTTCGAGCATGGCGTGGACATCGTCTGCACCGCATTGTCGAAGTACGCGGCGGGCCACTCGGATGTCTGTTTGGGTTCCATTACCGTGCGTAGCGAACGCTTGTTCCGCCAGATCAAGACGTTTGTATCGGGTGTTGGCACCGGGGTTTCGTCGGATGACGCATTCCTCGTGCTGCGCGGCCTGCGCACCCTTTCCGTTCGCTTGGCCGAACACGCGCAACGAGGGCTGGACCTGACGCAGTGGCTGCGTGGCCGCCGCGAGGTCGCCTCGCTGGTCCATCCCGCTCACCCGGAAGATCCACAGCATCAACGCTTCAAGCGGTACTTCAGCTCCGGCAACGGCTTGCTGACCATTCTCTTGCACAGCCAGGATCTTGAACGCATCAGCGCCATGCTCGATGGCTTAAAGCATTTTCGGATCGGTGCCAGTTGGGGCGGCACGGACAGCCTGATTGCCATTGCAGACCTCACCGCCTCTCGCATCGTGCAGCCATGGCCTCCAGGACGCTATGCGCTGCGACTGCATATCGGGCTTGAACCGTTGGAACCCCTGTATGCAGACCTAGAGGCCGGGTTTACCAGGTTGAATGGGCAAGCGTAGACATCATTGAATCCAAGCAGAACACACTCATGGAGAAGACATCGTGATTCGACTACTCGCATTTGCCGCGCTCGCCACTGTGCTCGGCAGCGCAACCGCGCAGGAGACCGGGACGCTGGCGAAGATCAAGCAAACCGGCGTGATGACCTTGGGCGCGCGCGAAGCTTCCATTCCATTCAACTACCTCGATGACCATCAACGGCAGGCGGGGTACGCATGGGAGCTTTCCACCCGGATTGCCGACGCGGTGAAGAGGCAACTCAAGTTGCCCAAGCTCGAGATCAAGGAAATCAATCTCACCCCGCAGACCCGCGTGGCGCTGGTGGCCAATCAAACCGTGGATCTCGAGTGCAGCTCCACCACCAACAATCTGGAGCGCCAAAAGCAGGTCGCGTTCTCAAACACGTTCTTTATCGTTGGTGCGCGATTGCTCGTGCGCAAGAACTCCGGAATCCAGCATTGGGCAGACCTGATTGGCAAGAACGTGGTGGTCAGCGCCGGCACCACCGGTGAGCGCTTGCTCCGCAAGCTCAACGTCGAGAACAGGTGGGGCATCAACATCATTCTCGCCAAGGACATCAACGAGAACTTCCTGACCGTCGAGACTGGCCGGGCGGTGGCATCAATGCAGGACGACATCATCCTTTACAGCAACATCGCCCGCGCGAAAGACCCGTCGATGTGGGAAGTCGTTGGCATGCCGCAACAGCGCGAAGCGTACGGCTGCATGCTGCGAAAGGACGACCCAGCGTTCAAGAAGCTGGTGGACGACACTATCGCCGCCATGATGAAGAGCGGCGAAATGGAAGCGCTGTACAAGCGCTATTTCCAATCCACCATCGCAGTCAAGGGAGGCTTGCGCATTGATCGCCCGCTATCGCCCGAGATGCTGGACCTCTTCAAGCATCCGAATGACAAGGCGTTCCAGTAAATCACCCGCAACACGCATGCATTGATCAATGAACTACTCCTGGGATTGGCTCATTTACTTCAAGCCATCGGTGACGGGCGAAGGGCTGTATGGAGCGATGCTCCTGACAGGCCTGGGTTGGACCCTGCTGATCTCGCTGTTGTCCTGGACGTTGGCGCTGGCCTTGGGCACCCTCTTCGGTGTCGCCCGCACGCTGCCGCAGCGCTGGGTTCGATGGCCAAGCGCTGCGTATGTGCATTGCTTTCGCAACACGCCGCTGCTGGTCCAGCTCTTCCTGTGGTTCTACGTACTTCCCGAGCTGCTACCCGTCGACTGGGGCAATGCCATCAAGCAGATGAATCCGACGCTGAATCAGTTTCTGACCGTTGTCCTGTGTCTGACGCTCTATTCCGCAGCCAAATGCGCCGAGCAGATTCGGGCAGGAATTGAATCGATCGCTGCGGGCCAGCGGGCCGCAGGGTTGGCGCTGGGGCTTTCCACCGGCGGCATCTACCGCCACGTCATTCTGCCGCAGGCCTTCCGCATCATCATTCCGCCTCTGACCTCTGACTTCATGAATGTGTTCAAGAACTCGGCGGTTGCGCTCACCATCGGGCTCATGGAGTTGACCGGCCAGAGCCGCCAACTGAGCGAATTCAGTGCACAGCCATTCGAGTCGTTTCTGGCCGCCACCGTCATCTATATGTTGGTCACGCTGCTGGTGGTCTGGCTGATGCACGTGATCGAAGCGCGCTCGCGCCTTCCTGGCATGGTCGGTTCGCACTGAGGTCACGATGAGCTATCAATTCGACTGGTCCTCCATTCCGCGTGCGTGGCCTTACCTTGTAGAAGGGCTCGCGACGACGGGCGGCTTGGTTGCCGCCTCCATCACAGCAGGCATTGCTCTGGGCACCGTGCTGGCGATCGGACGGCTGTTCGGCCCGCGTCCCGTCACCATGACTGTTGCCGCGTATGTGAACGTGTTCCGCTCCATACCGCTGATCCTGACGATCTTCTGGTTCTTCTTTCTGGTTCCGGCCATGCTGCGCGCTGTGACCGGTGATCCGTATCTCACGGTCGGTCCGATATGGGCTGCGTTGGCGGCCTTCATTCTCGCCGAGTCTGCCTACTACTGCGAAATCATCCGCGCTGGCATCGGAAGCGTGAAAACCGGGCAACTGAGCGCGGCAAAAGCGCTGGGGCTTACGCAGTGGCAAGCCTTGCGGCACGTGATCCTGCCGCAGGCGTTTCGGAACATGACACCGTCGCTGATCAACCAGACGATCGCCCTGCTCAAGGACACCTCACTCGTCTACGTGATCAGCCTGACCGACTTCCTTGGCGCCGCTGGCAAGATCGGCCAGCGCGATGGGCGGCTGGTCGAGATGTACCTGTTCTCGGCTGCGGTCTACCTGGTGCTGTGCTCGTTTGGCGTCTGGCTCGTCGCCGCCGTGCAGAAGAAGCGCATGGGAGCCCGGGCGTGACCAGGCTCTTGCCCGGTTGCTCCGATATCAAGACACAAACGACACCAACCATGATCAATATTTCCGACGTCTCCAAATGGTATGGCCCGTTTCGGGTACTCACCGACTGCACGACTTCCATCGCCCCAAAGGATGTGGTGGTGATCTGCGGCCCCTCCGGGTCAGGAAAATCGACGCTCATCAAGACGGTCAACGGACTCGAACCGTTTCAGAAGGGGGATATCCACGTGGGAGGAATCTCCGTCGGCGCCGCAGACACGAACCTTGCGAGTCTTCGCGCCCGCGTCGGCATGGTTTTCCAGAGCTTCGAGCTGTTCCCTCACCTGACGGTATTGCAGAACCTGGCACTGGGTCAGATCAAGGTGCTCAAGCGCAACAGAGCCGCTGCAGAAGCCAAGGCGCTGGCGCTACTGGACCGCGTCGGACTCGTTGCGCACGCGTCGAAGTTCCCCGGGCAGTTGTCGGGCGGCCAGCAACAGCGTGTTGCCATCGCGCGCGCGTTGGCCATGGACCCGGAGGTCATGCTGTTCGATGAGCCGACTTCCGCGCTCGATCCGGAAATGGTGAATGAAGTCCTCGACGTCATGATCGATCTTGCCAGGGATGGCATGACGATGGCCGTCGTCACGCACGAGATGGGCTTCGCCAGGCAAGTGGCGAACAGAGTCATCTTCATGGACCAGGGACAGATTATTGAAGACGTGCCCAAGGCGGATTTCTTTGACTGCCCCGATGCGCGCACCGATCGCGCGCGGCAGTTTCTTTCAAAGATCCTCTCCAGTTAGCCATCCAATCGATACGTTTTTCCATCTTGCGCAGTGTGCCGGCACTTTACGCATGAAATCGCCGCAAGAGCGGCAACCACAACTACCTTGAGGAGACAACCATGAAAAACATGATGGCAGCGGCCGTCTTTGGCCTGGCGTCCATGGCAGCGCTGGCGCACAACATCGACGCCGATATCACCAAGTTCGAGAAGATCCATGCAACAAAGGATCCGAACAGCAAGGAGGCACGAGAAGCAAAGGTGCTGATCGAGCAGGCTCGCGCCGTGTACTTCCACTCGGACACCGTCCAACTCCTGCGCATCCGCGCGTTGCTAAACGATGGCTTCAAGTTCGTCGGAGCGCAGCCTGCTTTCCTCGGCAGCGAGATCAAACGCCTGGAAGATGCGATCGCATCGCCCAAGACCAGCGATCCCGCAATGACCGATGCCGCCAGGAAACTGCTGCTGCAGGCGAAGGCCGAGAAAGCCGCGTACGACGTGCTGCACGATTCCGTCGGCGAGAAGATCGATCAAGCCATGAAGCTGATCGAAGCGGCGAAGTAAGACGACCGCTCGACCACAAGGAGGAGCCATGAGAATAAGGACAACAGTTTGGAAGGTCGCGCCCGCGATCATCGCAATGACGAGTGAAGTCGCGCTGGCCCAGTCGAACGTGGAGGTATTCGGCATCGTCGATACGGCAGTTGAGTGGGCACGCAGTGGAGACGGAGTCAATGTCAACCGGCTGGTCTCGGGGCAGAATTCAGCGTCGCGTTTCGGCATGCGGGGCAGCGAAGATATCGGCGGCGGACTCAAGGCCAATTTCTGGCTTGAGAACGGCTTCAACACGGACACCGGCGCGCTGTCCGATAGCGCAAGGCTGTTCAACAGACGTGCGACGGTCGGCCTGTCGGGGCCATGGGGGCGCGTTGATCTCGGTCGCCAGTTCCGCCCCGAAGCCCGCGCCGTGTTCGGCATGGACCCATTTGATGGGGGCTCCACAGCATCGCCCTCCAATACCTACTCCAACACGGTGTTCCGCACCGACAATGCGGTCGTGTATGAGACGCCAAACGTGAACGGCTTCGTGGGCCGGCTCATGTATGCCTTCGGCGAGGCACCCGGCGCGTTCAACGGTGCCAACAACGATGTCGGCGCCTCCCTTCAGTACTATAACGGTCCGGTCTACCTCGCCTATGCTTATGACGCGCGCACCAACGCGACCAACAGCGACAAGCGAAGGTGGCACTCGTTGGGAGGCGCGTACGACTTCGGCGTGGCGAAGCTGTATGCCGCCTATCGCACCCGCAAGGAAGGTGCCGTGGGCCTCGACGAGAGCAGCTACTGGTTGGGTGTCAGCGTGCCGCTAGGTGCGTGGACCCTCTCCGCAACCGCAACGCGCGTCAATGACAAGACACCAGCCGACAAAGGTGCAACCGGAATCGGATTGGGTGCCGACTATGCCTTGTCGAAGCGAACGACGTTATACGGCCGGTTCGGCAAGGTCAACAACAAGAACGGGGCAACGTTCAATTTGGACAACGGCATCAACGGCCCCAGCCCCAGCTCGTTGGCACTCGGCTTGCGGCACAAATTCTGAGTTGCTATTCGGGGCACTCGATCACGACGTTCCGGAACATGCGGCTTCGCATCCGGAACGACGTCGGCTCAGGGCGTCCGGCGCCGAGCTGGGCGGCTTTCGGCGTGCAACCCCTAGTGCCGTATTGATTCAACATCCAGACCACCGCATACGTCGGTAATAGCAATCGCACCGCTCAGCGACTGTCTACGGAGAATGAGTTGCTGCGATAGCAGCAACTCATTCCGCCGCCGCGGTTGGGGACGAACTTCTATGGGAACGATGATCCGTCCCTGGATATTGGAAGGGGATTGTCCAGCGCAAGCGTGGGCTGCGACTGCGTTACGAATTCAGCCGCCAGTTTGCCCTACACATTGACGTCAAGCGCTACCAGACGCTTAGCAATACGCCAACCATCAAGGCCGATGGTGGCAGCAGCAGCGAAACCCGCCTTGTGGCAGGCCCGCGCGTTTGGCTCAAGCTTGTTCGTTTTTTTCACCACCCGCAGAGGTATTGACATGTCGAACCATCATTACATTGCAAGCATCGCTTTCACTGCATCGGCCATGCTTGCTAGCGCCGCGGCGTTTGCACATCCCAAGCTGCTGTCGTCGATGCCCACCGACAAAGCGGAAGGGGCGGCACCGGCAATGATCGAACTCAAATTCTCGGAAAGCCTCTTTACACAATTCTCGGGGGCAAACCTCGTTATGACCGAGATGCCCGGCATGTCGGAACACGACGCCATGAAAATTGCCGCGAAAGTCACCGCTGACGATGACCCGAAGGCGATGGTCATCACACCTGTGCAGCCACTGATGACCGGGACGTACAAAGTCGAATGGCGGGCTGTTTCGTCGGATATGCACCCGATGTCAGGGAACTTCTCCTTCAAGGTGAAGTAACGTCATGACAACGATCGGCTCAAAGAGAGGCGGCGGCAATTCGGGCAATCGAAATGGCGGAGAAACCGGGGCCTGGGGCGGCCAGAATGACCGGCAGACAGGCCTTAGAAGATGACGATACGAAGCAGGCAAACGCATTGTGTGAATTTGCCCCTGCTTCTCTGGACACCGCATCATGCCTGATGGACTGCTCCCGGGAGCGTGAGCATTTCCGGTCTCTGGTCTGGCGGCCAGTTTTTATGGACATCGCGTCTGAATTTAGCTGGGATTTCCTCGGAGCGTGCGAAGACCGCGGCAGCCCGATCGCCCCGCAAGCGCGTGCCGATCAGTACATTTTGGGCTGCCGCGGGGCCGGCAGCGCTGCCATCGGTTTGGAAAAGCAGGTTGAACTCCAAAAAGGGGAGGGGCTTCTAGTCGGCGGCGGTGAGGCGATAGGTGTCGACACAGTAGCGGTTCGAGTGATCCGGCGACGCCCCGTCGAGTTCCTTCAAGTTTGGCGGGCTACGATCGGGCAGCTTCACAAGCCCCGTGGGGGCTGCTTCAGCGTAGGCAACCAGATCAGTTCGCGGACGTGCGTCAGCAATACCGGGAAGGTCATTGCGTTATCCGGCACCAGCGCAGCAGGATTTTTGAGTCATGCATCGAAGCTCCGCTTACCCCAGATCAGGCGTCATTGCTTTGGGGCGCCAAGGTTGCGTGTGAAACCGTCGACTCTGCCCACCTGAGGCCCAATACGCCTCCAAAGCTCGGCCCTGTCTGTGGCGACCCGGTGCAGAATGGCACGCCAGGTAGGCTCGAGCGGCTTACGCGCCATGCGCGATGTCCTCCTTGGAAAGAGTGGAAGCACTAAGTGACGTCGCCGCAATTGACTCATGCGGATCGAACGCCCACCGGTGCTGAACATCGGCTTGAGATGGACAAACCAAGCCGTCAAGCTGATCACGCCGAGAAGCTCCAAGAAAGCGAATAGACGGGGTCAACGCTCGCCGCGCGCTCTTAACCTCTCCGTTGTTTCATTGACGAAGAGGACATGGAAACCAATCTCGATGGCGAACTGTGGGCGCTGATCGAACCATTGCTGCTGCCGAAGTCACATCGACCTTCGCACCTTGGGTGCAAGCCATAGGATGATCGCGCTGCCCTCACAGACAACTTGTCGTGCTGCAATCCGGCATTCCCGGGGGAGATGCCGCCCCAGCAAATGGGCAACGGCTGGGGCATGAGTTGCTGGGGCAGACACGCGACTAATTTGCGGCAGGCGTTTGGGACCGATTGCACGAACCCCTCTTTCAACTCCTGGCGAGTTCGGGGCTCCCAGGCGAGTCGGCTGCGCGCCGCCGCAGCACGATCCCGCAAATGGCCGGCAGCACAAACAGGGTTAGGACAGTCGCCGTCACCAAGCCGCCGATCACGACCGTCGCCAAGGGCTTCTGCACCTCGGCGCCGGTTCCGGTAGCGATCGCCATGGGCACGAAGCCGAGCGACGCCACCAGTGCCGTCATCAGCACGGGTCGTACGCGCTCCATGGCGCCTTCGATCACCGCCGCGTCGGGTGCTAGCCCATCCGCCATACGTTTACGGATCGCCGAGATCAACACCAGCCCGTTGAGAACCGCCACGCCGGACACGGCAATGAAGCCGACCGCCGCCGAAATCGAGAACGGGATGCCACGCAGCGCCAGCGCGAACACGCCGCCGGCCAGGGCCAACGGCACTGCCGTTAGCACGGTAGCGGTCAGCATGGCGTTGCCGATGGCCATATAGAGCGCTGCGGCAATCAGGATGAAGCAGATCGGCACGATGATCGCCAGGCGCTGGGTGGCGGCCTGGAGGTTCTGGAACTGACCACCCCATTCAATCCACGAACCGGTCGGCAGCTTCACTTCGCGGGCGATGCGTTGCGCCGCGTCGTCGACAAAGCTGCCAAGGTCACGCCCGGCCACATTGGCTTCCACGTAGATCCGACGTTTGCCGTTATCGCGGCTGACCTCATTCAGGCCCTGTGTAAAGCGGAATTGCACCAGTTGGCGCAGCGGCACGGAGCCGCGCGGCTGGCCATCTGCCGAGGGCAGCATCACCGGCAGCGCGCCAAGCATATCGAGATTGTCCCGCTGCGCGCCAGGCAGGCGCACCACGATATCGAAACGGCGGTCGCCGTCGAACACCTGGCCGGCGGCTTTGCCGCCCAATGCGGTCGACACGGTATCGGCCACCTCCTTGACGGTCAGACCGTAGCGGGCGATCGCCGCGCGGTCGAAGGCGATGTCGAAGGTCGGAAAGCCGCTTGTCTGCGGAACCCGCACGTCGGACGCGCCCGGTGTCTTGCGCAGCACGGCAGCAACGCGCTGGGCGGTGGCAGCCAGCTCGTCCAGATTGTCGCCATAGAGCTTGACGGCCACATCGCTGCGCACACCGCCGATCAGCTCGTTGAAGCGCATCTCGATCGGCTGCGTGACGTCGTAGTTGTTGCCCACCATCGGTGCGGTCTTCTCGCGGATACGCTCGATAACCTGTTCCTTGGTCGTTACCCCGGCTGGCCACTGATCTTTCGGCTTGAGGATAATGTAGTTGTCCGAGGCGTTGGGCGGCATCGGGTCGGCGGCCAAGCTTGCGGTGCCGGCCTTGGAGTAGACCGTCTTGACCTCGGGCAGGCTCATCACTGCGCGCTCGAGCGGCAGATCGATCGCCACCGACTGGTCGATCGACGTGGACGGGATCCGCACCGACGACAGGTTCAGGTTCTGCTCATCCAGCGTCGGCATGAACTCGCGGCCAACCAGGCCGAACGCCGCCACGGCCAGCACCAGCACGGCCACGCCCGCGCCGATGAACGGCAGCGGTCGGGCCACCGCACGTTGCAGCCACGGGCGATAGCGCTGCTTGGCGGCCACGATGACGCGCACCTCCTGCTCGGCCACATGCGAGCGCAGCAGGATCGCGATCATGGCCGGCACGAACGTCAGCGACAGCACGAAGGCCGACGCGAGTGCCAGCATCAGCGTGATCACCATCGGCGAGAACATCTTGCCTTCGACGCCCTGGAACGTCAGACACGGCACGAACACCAGGAAAATCACCATCTGGCCGTAGACGGTCGGGCGGACCATCTCGCGTGAGGAGGCGACCGTTTCGTCCAGCCGCTCGCGCAGCGTCAGCGTGCGGCCTTCCCGATGCTGACGCTCGGCCAGGCGGCGCAGCGTGTTCTCGACGATGATGACGGCGCCGTCGATGATGAGCCCGAAATCGAGCGCACCCAGACTCATCAGGTTGCCGGAGATGCCCAAGGCGTTCATGCCGATCGCGCTCATCAGCAGTGACAGCGGAATGATCAGCGCGGCAATGGCCGCGGCACGCCAGTTGCCGAGCAGCCAGAATAGGATGGCCACCACCAGCAGCGCGCCCTCGGTCAGGTTGCGCGCGACCGTCTCGACGGTGGCCACCACCAGTTGGGAGCGGTCCAGCGTCGGCACGATGACGACGCCCGGCGGCAGGGTTGTGCCGATCTTGTTGAGCTTCTCGCCAACCGCGTGCGCCACCGTGCGGCTGTTTGCACCGACCAGCATCAGCGCGCTGCCGACCACGGTTTCATAGCCGTTGCGGCTGGCCGCGCCGGAACGCAGTTCGCCGCCCACGTTGACAGTGGCCACTTGGCCGACCGTCACCGGCACGTTCTGCCGGTGCGCAACCACCGCTCGGGCGATTTCGTCGATGGTGCGGATGCGTGCGTCCGCGCGCACCAGATAGGACTCGCCCGAGCGCCGGATGAAGTTGGCACCCACCGAGAGGTTGGCGTCTTCCAGCGCGCGAGCCAGATCGGAGTATGAGATGCCGTAGGCCGCCAGCTTCGCTGCATCGGGCTCGACCACGTATTGCTTTACATACCCGCCGAGCGAATCCACGTCGGCCACGCCGGGCGTGGTGCGCAGTTGCGGCCGGATGATCCAGTCCTGCACGGTGCGCAGGTAGGCAAGCTTGGCAACCTGGTCGGCCAGGCGTTCGCCGCGATCGGTGAGGAAGCTGCCGTCGCTTTGCCAGCCGGGCTGGCCATCCTTGACCGCCGCGCCTTTGCCGTCGGGGTGCGCGTATTCGACGCTGTAGTGGAACACCTCGCCCAGGCCGGTGGAGACCGGGCCCATCTGCGGCTCGGCCCCCTCGGGGAGGTTGGGCCGCGCCTGGGCCAGCCGCTCCGACACCTGCTGGCGCATGAAATACAGATTCGCGCTTTCCTTGAAGATCACCGTTACCTGGCTGAAGCCATTGCGCGAGAACGAGCGCGTGCTCTCCACGCCGTTGAGGCCGGCTAGCGCGGTCTCGATGGGATACGTGACGCGCTTCTCGATCTCGACCGGGCTCAATGTCGGCACCACGGTATTGATCTGGACCTGCTTGTTGGTGATATCCGGCGTGACGTCGATCGGCAGCAGATTCAACTGCCATGCGCCGATCGCGGCCACCACGGCGGTCACGAACAGGACCATCCAGCGCAGGCGCACCGCGCCTTGCAGAATGCTGTGGATCATTCGTCGTCCCCGCCGCTCTTGTTCATCTCGGCCTTGACCAGGAAGGCATTGCGCGTCGCCACCTGCTCACCTGCACTCACACCCGACAGGATCTGCGCCACGCCACCGCGGCGGGTGCCGACCAGCACCGGCTGTGGCCGGAAGCCTTGCGGCGTACGCACGAAGAGGATGTCGCGCCCGTCCAGGTTTTGAACGGCGTCTTCCGGGACCAACAGGTCGTCCGCCTTGCCGGCGCGCGGATGCAATCGCACCTGCACGCCATCCCCGATTACCAGTGCGCCGGCGGCTGGCGTGGGCGTCAGGACCACCGTGGCCGCGCGCGTGCCGCCGCTCACGGTCGGTGTCACCGAGTGCACCACGGCTTGCAGCGGTGCGCCAGTCGCCGTCAGGATCGTCGCGGTGTCGCCTGCAGCGATGTGGGTGATGTCGGCAGCCGTGACCGAGGCCTCGACCTGCACTTGGCCCGTGCCCGCCACACGGAACAGCTCGGCCTGCGGCGTGACGGCGGCGCCGAGTACGGCAGCCTGCGCTGTCACCCGGCCAGCGATCGGACTGACCACGGCCACCGAGCGGCCATTGTCAGCAACATGAGCGGCGCGGGCGACCGTGGCGGCGCGCTGTGCTTCCGCGTTGGCCACGTCCAGGGCTGCCTTGGCGGCTTCCATCTCCTGACGTGGCGACACGCCCTGTTGATAGAGGCTGGCTTCCCGGGCGTAGGTCTTGCGCGCCAGCTCCGCCTTGGCCAGCGCCACGCGGCGCTCGGCCGCCATCGCGGCGGCGTCTGGGCTGTCCACCAGCGCCAGCACGTCGCCTGCCCGTACCGCGTCGCCCAGCCGGTGGTTGACGCGCTGGATGGTGCCAGACCCACGGGCAACGATGATCGCCTCGCTGCCTGGTACGGAAGCCACCGTGGCGGGGGCCAGGATTTCCGTGCTCACACCGCCCGTAGCAACCGGCCCGACGGCAATGTTGGCGGCGGTCAGATAGGCCTCGGGAATCTTGACCTCGGCCGGTGCGGCATGGACCGTTGCGGACTCTGCCTTGGGCGGCGGGGCGACTTTGGCTGGGGTTAGCCCGCGTGCAGCGCCGAAACCAATCAGTGCAGCGATGCCGGCAATCCCGGCGATCTTGGGCCAGCCCAAGGATTGGCGGTTGTCTTGCGTCATGGTGTTTCCTCGAAAGCCAGGCGGCCCTCTGCCTGTGCCAGTGCCGCCAGCGCGCGCACGCGCGCCAGGCTGGCATCAATCGTCAATCCCTTGGCCTCGAACAGCGCGCGCCGGGTGGCGAGCAGCTCGATCAGCGAAGTCTTGCCCGCGTCGTAGCCGATGCGGCCTAGCCGATAGGCCTCTGTGGCGGCTCGCTCGCCCTCGGCCGCAGCAGCCAAGCGCTTCTCCGATGCGGCCGCTTGTGCCAATGCCGAGCGGCGCGCAGCGGCCGCCTCCAGGCGAACGCTGTCCAGCCGCGCCTCGGCCGCCGCCTCGCGCTCCACTGCCGCCGTGGTCGCAGCATCGTTCCGGTCGAACAACGGAATCGTGGCGGACAGGCCCACGACGTACCCGCTGGCATTTGTCCAGCCATATCGCCGCAGCCCAGCACTGACGCCAACATCGGGGATCCATTTCTTCCGCTCGACCTGCACCTGAGCGTTCAACGCATCCCGCTCGGCTTGTGCCGTGAGAACAGCCGGCGTCTCGTCCGGCTTTGTCGTATTCGCGGGTGCAGGGCCAGCTGCCGCCAGCAATGTG
>NZ_ASZV01000061.1:0-11494 GCF_000442475.1 Ralstonia sp. AU12-08
TCCCCTCTCCGGCGCATGAGCAGGTGCAACAGCGAGAACTCCTGATTCGTCAATTCAATGCGGGTAGTTCCCCGGAATACCCGCCTTCCAAGCACGTCGATGTCCAGATCGGCAATGCGCAATCGCTCGGACTCCTTCGAGGTGCTTTGGCGCAAGCAACGCCGGATACGGGCAAGGAGCTCGGCAAAGGCGAAGGGCTTGACCAGGTAATCGTCTGCCCCCAACTCGAAGCCTCTGACACGATCCGCCACATCATCCAGCGCCGTCAGAAACAGTACGGGTGTCTCGGACTTGGATCGAATGGACTTGATGACCGTCCACCCGTCCATACCTGGCAGCATGACGTCCAGGATGATGACGTCGTAGTCGGTCTCTTCCGCCATGTGGAGCCCATCGCCACCATTGTTCGCGATGTCGACCACGAAACCCGACTCCGACAATCCCTTCTGCAAATACTCCGCAGTACGCGGTTCGTCTTCTACAACAAGTACCCGCACCTTAGTTTCCTCCTGCAGCAAGCGACTTCGATCCGACCAGTGCTGGCGATGCATTGAAATGCTGAGCTGCATCCGCTTGTTCGCATGGTGCCAGTTCGAACTGAATGGTCACGTGCGTGATATCGAATTTGTCAGCCAGCATCTGCTTCAATTCCGGTAGCACTTCCATTTCCGGGTTGACGGCCGTGTCATTCACGACATGAACCGTCAAGCTCGCCTTGCCGCTGGTAAGTGCCCAGATGTGGAGGTCATGGAAGCTTTTTACCCCGGGCGTCGCCAGAATTTGCTTCTCAACCTCTGCCAGATCCACGTCATCGGGTACGCCTTCGAGCAGCACATTCAGGCTCGACTTCAGCAGGATCCACGTGCGAGGCAGTACCCAGAGGCCGATCAGCACCGCAATGGCGGAGTCGACCCACGCCCAGCCCGTGAAGCGGATGATGATCGCACCGGCGATGACGCCAACCGACCCGAGCAGATCGCTCCAGACTTCCAGATAAGCACCCTTCACGTTCAGGCTGCTGCTTTGCCCGGAGGACAGCATGCGCATGCTGATGAGATTGATGATCAGGCCCAGCACAGCCACGACGAACATGCCGGTTGACTCAATCTGAGGTGGCGATTTCAGCCGCAGGTAGGCTTCGTACAGGATGTAGATAGCCACACCGAACAGCAGCAATGCGTTAAAGGCCGCGGCAAGAATCTCAAAACGGTAGTAGCCAAATGTCCGCTTCTTGTCCGCGGGTCGCTTGGCGATCGCAATAGCAGCCAGTGCGATGGCCAGTGCGACGGTGTCCGTGAGCATGTGCGCGGCGTCGGAGATCAACGCCAGGCTCTTCGTCATGACACCACCGACCACTTCGGCAATCAGGAACGTACCGGTCAGCGCAAGGGCGATCTTGAGCGATCGCTCGTTGCCACCGGGATGGTCGTGTGAGTGACCTGCGCCCATAGAAACTCCTATAAAAATTGGGCGGTACGATGACCGCCCAAGGATTTACGTCATGCAGGCTGGCGGCCTTGATCCGGTTGATGCGTCTGAGTGACTGGCTCGCGAGTATCTTCCGCGTCCTCATCCTTGCGGTGAGCAAGTCGATAGAGCACCGGCAACACCAGTAGGGTCAGCGCCGTGGACGACAAGATGCCACCGATTACCACCGTTGCGAGGGGACGTTGCACCTCAGCGCCCGTACCGGTGGCGATGGCCATCGGCACGAAACCCAGGGATGCCACCAGGGCCGTCATCAGCACCGGACGCAGTCGCGTCAGGGCGCCAACTCGGACCGCGCTGTCGAGGGAATGCCCTTCTTCGCGCAGCGATCGGATAAACGACAGCATCACCAGACCATTGAGCACCGCCACCCCGCACAGCGCGATGAAGCCCACCGCTGCAGTAATGGACATCGGAATGCCGCGTATCCACAGGGCAAGAATCCCGCCAGTCAGCGCAAAGGGAATGCCCGTGAAGACTAGCAAGCCATCCTTGATGTTGTTGAACATCGCAAACAACAGTACGAAGACCAGCAACAGCGCCACCGGCACTACCACCTGCAGGCGGGTGGTGGCGGACTGCAGTTGCTCAAAGGTGCCACCCCATGTCATCCAGTAGCCAGCCGGGATCTTGACCTGGCTTTGGATAGCCGCTTCCGCCTCGGGCACGAATGAACCAATATCACGTCCACGAACGTTGGCACTGATCACGATGCGGCGCTTGCCGTTCTCGCGCGAGATCTGGTTCGGGCCGGGCGCCATTTCCAGCGTCGCCACCTCGCTCAATGGGATAAACGTCGTTCTCGCGTCCACTCCTTTTGGCAACGGAATCGGCAATCGGCGCAGAGCCTCGACCTCGCCGCGCACAGCTTCGGGCAGGCGGACCACGATATCGAAACGACGATCGCCCTGGAAGAAGGTTCCGGAATCACGGCCTCCGACGCCCGTTGCCACCGCGTCTTGCACGTCGCTCATGTTAAGCCCGTATCGCGCCGCCTTCTCCCGATCGATCTTGACCGTCAGCATCGGCAAGCCGGTGGTCTGTTCTACCTTCACCTCCTGCGCGCCGGGGATGCCCTGCAGCACGGCCGATACCTTCTTCGCCGTCTCGCTGAGCACGTTGTTGTCATCGCCGAAGATCTTGACTGCGACGTCCGAGCGGACCCCGGAGATCAGCTCGTTGAACCGCAGCTGGATCGGTTGGGAGAACTCGTAGTTGTTCCCGGGGATCTTGCCGGCTTCCTCCTGGATGGCGGACAGCAGTTCGGCATGTGTTTTCTTCGGCTCTGGCCAATCCTTCTCAGGCTTGAGCATGATGTAGCCATCCGAAATATTCGGCGGCATCGGATCGGATGCAATCTCCGCCGTACCTGTCCGCGCAAACACGCGCTCGATTTCGGGGAATTTTGCCTTGAGGGTCGTCTCGATCGTCTTCTGCATCTCCACGGACTGCGACAGGCTCGTGCCAGGAATGCGCAGCGCCTGGATGGCAATGTCGCCTTCGTTCAGATTGGGGATGAACTCGCTGCCCAGGCGGGCCGCAATGGCCACGCACAGAACAATTGACACCGCGGCAAACGTCAATACAACGGCCGTGTTCGCGAGCGACTTTTCCAGCAGCGGCTCGTAGCGACGCTTCGCCCAGAGCATGAGACGATTTTCTTTCTCGGCCACCCGTTCGCCGATGAACAAGGCGACCGCAGCCGGAACGAACGTCACGGACAGAATCATCGCGCCCAGCAGCGCCAGGACGACCGTGAACGCCATCGGGTGGAACATCTTGCCTTCCACCCCCGTCAGCGCAAAGATCGGCAGGTAGACGATCATAATGATGAGCTGACCGAAGATCAGTGGGCGACGCGCCTCCTTCGCTGCGGCAAACACCTCATGGAACCGCTCGGAGCGCGTCAATGGCCGGCCATGGTGTTCCTGCGCATGCGCCAGTCGCCTCACACAGTTTTCGACAATCACCACCGCGCCATCGATGATGATGCCGAAGTCGAGCGCGCCCAAGCTCATCAGGTTCGCACTGATCTTGTAGTTCACCATCCCCGTGAAGGTGAACAACATCGCCAGCGGAATGATCGTCGCGGTAATCAGCGCCGCGCGGATGTTACCCAGGAAAAGGAACAGAATTACGATGACGAGCACCGCGCCTTCAAGAAGGTTCTTCTTGACGGTCGCAATGGCCTTGTCGACCAGACGTGTCCGGTCGTATACCGTTACGATCTTCACACCTTCCGGCATCGTACGGTTAATGGAAGCGACCTTTTCATCGACCGCTTTTGACACAGCCCGGCTGTTTTCGCCGATGAGCATGAATACCGTGCCCAGCACAACTTCCTTGCCATTCTCGGTTGCCGCACCGGTACGCAGTTCCTTGCCAATCTCCACATCCCCGATGTCGCGAATGCGGATCGGCTGCCCCTGCGCTGTACCGACAATAATGTTGCGGATGTCGTCTTCGGACGCAACCTGACCCGGCGCACGAACCAGATACTGCTCGCCCCTACGCTCGATGTAGCCCGCACCCACGTTGTCGTTGTTCTTGTTCAGCGCATTGACGACGTCGGTCAGCGTCAGCCCGTACGACGCTAGCCGTTCAAGACTCGGCGCGACCAGGTACTGCTTGTTGAAACCACCGATAGTATTGATCTCGGTGACACCGGGCACGTTACGCAGTTGCGGCCGTACCACCCAATCCTGGATTTCGCGCAAATCTGTCGGCGTATAGGCAGTCCCGTCAGCTTTGCGAGCACCCTCTTCGGCTTCAACGGTCCATAGATAGATCTCCCCGAGGCCGGTCGAAATAGGCCCCATCGCCGGCACAACGCCTTCAGGCAGATTGTCCTTGGCTTCCTGGATGCGCTGGTTGACGAGTTGGCGCGCGAAATAGACGTCCGTGCCATCCTTGAAGATGACCGTCACCTGCGACAAGCCATAGCGGGACAGGGAACGCGTCTGTTCGAGTCCCGGCAGGCCGGCCATCACGACCTCGATCGGATACGTAACACGCTGTTCGGTTTCGAGCGGTGAATAGCCTGGTGCCGAGGTATTGACCTGAACCTGAACGTTGGTAATGTCAGGGACCGCGTCGATCGGTAGTCGGTTGTAGCTGAAAATCCCTAACCCGGCCATTCCAAACACGGCGAGCAGGACCAGCCATCGCTGCTGGATGGCGAAACTAATGATACGTTCAAACATTGCTGTTTCCCCCGTATCAATGGCCGTGTTCGGCGCTGGATTTGCCAAGTTCGGCCTTCAGAACAAAACTGTTGGCGGCGGCGTAACGTGCGCCCGGCTTCAGGCCCTCGACAATCTCGATGACCTTGCCGTTTGTCCGGCCGACCTTCACCGGCTGCGGCACGAATCCACCTTGAACCGCGACAAAGACTACGCTCTCGCCATTGACGTCCTGGACGGCCTCGGTCTTCACCGCAACGGGCACCTCGACATCAGCACCGAATACGTCGACCGTGACGAAGAGACCCGGTCGCCAAGCCATCTGTGGATTGGTCAATGTTACGCGGGCCTTCGCCGTCCGCGTCTGCTCGCCCAGCAGCGAACCCACGTATGAAACGGTGCCATCTGCCTTCACATCGGACGATGCCGAATTGATCGACGCCTTTTCGCCGATGCGCACCCGCTCGACATCCTTGGCAGACACCACGAACTCGGCCCAGACGGACGACAGATCCGACAGCGTGAACACGTTGGCGTTGTCCGCCACCGCTTCCCCAAGCGAGATATGCTTTTCAACGATCATGCCGTCGAACGGTGCGCGCAGCTCGTAGCGATTGAGTGCCGTCGAGCTGTTGCTGGCGCCAATGGCGGTCAGCTTCTGCTGCGCGTTCTGGACACTGATCTGCGCTTCCTGCAGCGCGTTGCGGGCGCTCAGATAATCTTGCTCCGCAGAGATCTTCTGTTCCCAGAGCTTCTTCTCGCGGTCATAAGTGACACGCGCCAGATCCAGACGTTTCTGTGCTGCGAGCAGTTCGCTGCGCTGGTCAGAAAGTCCGGTGCTCGCGATGACCGCGAGAACCTGTCCCTTCTTAACCTGTTGCCCAATATTGGCCGGAACGCTCTCTACGACGCCAGCCAGTCGCGGCACCACGTGGGCTGTCTTGTCTTCGTTGAAACGGATTTCGCCGGGGAACTGGACGCCAGCCTGGACCTTTGCCGAGCCCGCGGTTTGAACCACTACCCCTGTCTTGGCCAGCTGGTCCGCTGTCAACTCAATCTTGCCTTCCTCTTTCGAGAGCCGCACGGCGAGTGGCGAAGACGAACCGGGCAAGGTCACATTTGCGGTCACGTCAAAGACATGGGGCTCGGCAACTGGCTGTTGGCTTTCCAGCGCGTCGCCAGACACCACGAACTTGAGCGCTTGAGACTCGCCCGTAGCCCGCACGAGCTGGCCTGTCGCTGCCACGCCATTTGCCACCGCCTTCCCAGACTTGCTAACCCAGAGCCGAATACGGGCCTCGCCCTTGGATTCGGCCGTGCCAATTTCGACGTCATAGCCATCACGCGAAAAGAGCGCGCCACCATTGGGGCCCTTCTTGACCTCGTGATGCTCGCCGTCGCCGTGTGACTTGTCATCCTTGTGGTCGGCTTCCGCCGCCTGCTTGCCATGGTGCTCGGTGTCGCCATGCCCCTTGGATTCCGAGTGCCCACCCTGCTCTTCCGGCGCAGAGCGCCCGCTCAGCAGAACGCCACCAGTCGCGACGCCGCCCACCAGTACGATGGCCGCAATGGCAGCCTTTTGTTTGTTCGAAATAGCCATGTTTTATGAATCCCGTCTTAACGTCCCAGAATGCGATCGATCGTGGTCGCCGCCTGATAGGTTTGTCCAAGCACGCCGAGATAGCGGATGCGTGCCTGGAACAGCGTGCGCTGGGCATCCAGGACGTCCAGATAATTGAACTTGCCGGCCTCGAAGCCAATGGTCGCCGCGTTGAAGGCTTGCTCGGCGCCTGGCAAGACGGTCTGCTTCAGCGTTTGTGCCGAGGCGCGCGATACCGACAGCTGGTTCGATGCCATCAGGAGATTTCGGGTCAGGCTGATGCGATTGGCCAGATATTCATCCTGGGCCTTGTCCGCCTGGCGAATGGCCGAATACAAGTTGCCCTGATTCCGGTCAAAAATCGGCAACGGGATCGCCACACCGATCACCGCCATGTTGCGGTTGGCTTCTGTATCTCGCTTGGCACCCAGACTGACTGTCAGATCCGGATACTGGCGGCTGCGCTCAACGCCCACCAATGCCTGGCGGCGGTCAAGTTCAGCGCGGCTTGCGGCCACCAGCGGTGAGTTTTCCAGCTCCTTCTGAAGGAGTTCAGGCGCCGGCCTGGATGGCAGCGCGTCCAGATTGCCCTGTGCTTCGGCAAACTGCGGCGATGCATTGCCCCACAACGCCGTCAACGCCTGACGGGCGGACTGCAGGCTCGCCGTTGCTTCGGCCAATTCAAGTTCGGCGTTGGCCTGTTCGACACGTGCCTTAGTTTCGTCAACCGGGGAGATCTTGCCGGCCGCGACGCGGCGTGAAGCGGCTTGCGCGCCCCTCGCAGCGATATCCGCGGAGCCAGTTGCCAGCTTGACGCGTTCCTGTGCGATCAAGACGGAAAAAAAGCTCTCGATTACCTGCGCCCGAATGTCACCGCGAACGCCAGCCAGCGTTGCCTGCGCCAGTTCGCGCGTCCTTTCCGCGGCATTGATACGAGCCGAGCGCTTGCCGCCCAGTTCGATGGGGATATTCATCTGGGCGGTGGATGTACGGGTGGATTTCCGCGTGTCCTCGACCAGCGTCTGGAGTTCCGGGTTCGGAATAACCCGGGCCTGCATGATCCCACCTTCTGTGGAATCGAGTTCCTTGGCGGCGGCGGACAGGTTGAAATTGCTTCCTGCCGCCAGCGACAACGCGGCCTCGAGGGTCAACGGTCCCGCCGCTTCCCTTGGGAAGACGGGCACCATGGACGTGCCGGTGTCAGATTGCGCTACGGCAAAGTTTGGGCTGAGAAATGCTACCGCCAGCCCGAGCGGCAGAAATAGTCTTCGCATCGAATTGCACCAAGGTATGTGACCAGGAGAATTCGGCGAGAGACGAAAGGAGAAAAAGAGTCGTCGTCTCGCCGATCAAGCGAGACGCTGCCACTGAGGACGGTCGGGAGCCCTGGCATTCAGAGACGAGAACTCGGACGAATGTTGAGTATCGGTCACTTCTACCCGATTCGCTATCAACACGTCCTGCGTCTGTCCATAGACGAACGGGAGGGAGACCAGATGGCATACCCCGCAGTCTGTATCCACGAATGGCTTTTTCTCGGCATCCGTTTTACCTTCCGGCTGCTGATGACGATGCTCGTGGTGCCCAAGGTGCCAAGTGGCCGTGGCTTTCTCGTGCTGACAATAGCGTGCCGCTGCCGCCCAGGAAAACTGGAACGGCAAAATGAGCAGCACGAAGATCAGAACGAAACGTCGCATTCCTTGGGAGACTGTGCGGGGGGCTTGGGGTTGAAGTACTAACGGCTGGGCCGTCGCCGAAGTTTACATGAATCCTCGATCACCAGCATTAAGAGCAGATTACGATTATCGCTTTCGCCTGCTCGTTTTGGGGTGCCGCTTTCGCCCCTCATCAGTCTTACGCTTGGGGGCGGGCCCATGCTTCCACCGCAAATAGACAGCGAACCCCACATACAGGACGATCAGGCCGACCAGCATCACGAGCATGCTCTCGACAACAGAATCGGAGACGTGAGCGTAGTGCATGGCTGTACGTGTATGCGGAGTTGCCCGCATCAGGCAAGCGTCACGACCGCCCGGAGGACGCCGGCGTCATGGAACAAATCAAACGACTCCACGACCACCGACAGGCCGAGAAACCAGACCGAGTCCGCAATATTGCGTTGAAAGGAAGACACATGGACCGTCCATGTCGACTCCCCCCTATACAGCGACAGACGGGGAAAGAACGCTGGTGTACGGCGTGCGTATTCGGCGAATTCCGGGAAGGCGGAAGCCAGAAAGCGGTCTTCCGTCCGGATGACAGCCGGGTACATCAGCGCAAATGCGAGCGCCAGGACTGCGGTAACCGCCAGCGACTCGGTCATCGCCCCTAGTCCGATAATGCCTAGCAAGTTGCAGACATAGAGCGGATGGCGACACAGTGAATATGGACCCGAGGTCACCAAGGTATTGTTCTTGCGCCCGGAAATGTACAACGCGCACCAGAGCCGCCCGACCGTGGCCAGGCTCACCCCCAACATCCCCAGCGTCAGCAGCAGCGGCGACACCCAGGTACCGTCCCAGCGAGAATGGCCAAAGACCAGACTTGCCAGGACAAACGTTACGACAACACGCCAAACGCCGATGCGGTGGCGTGTCAGGAAATTGTCCAGCGCCCTCGAGAGACCAGCGGGTTGGGACGGGGAGATTGAAGAATCGGTCATGCGGTTCGGGGGCTGGAGGAGAATGTCGCGCACTTCGAGTGGACACACTGGCGCGAAAACGAGCACTAATGGCCGGCATTCTAAGGTTGCCCTTCCGTTGTCAGGCTTTATTGCCGAAATGTAATACGTTGTTAATCTTGCCCCCCGGCCAGCGAATCCGGTTGTGTCATAGCTCGGCAATCTGACAGTCATCTTCTGCGACATAGACTGTCTTGGCCATTTTCAGGACACACCCAGAGACGCTCCGCAATGAACGACATCATCCGCACATTGAGCTCGGAATTCTCCGATCTCGCTAATGCTGCCGAGGCAGTACGTGCCGTCGTTCGAATGACCGTCTCTATCGTTTTGGGGGGCTTGCTGGGGTACGAGCGGGAGAGCTCGGGAAAATCCGCAGGCGTGCGCACTCACATGCTCGTCGCGCTGGGGGCATGCGTTTTTGTCGTGGTTCCCCTCCAGGCGGGCGTGCAGCTTGCCGACATGAGCCGCGTGCTTCAGGGTCTCACGTCAGGCATCGGATTCCTTTGTGCAGGGGCGATCCTGAAGCCGGACAATGAGACACACGTCAGGGGGCTCACAACTGCCGCGAGCATCTGGATTGCTGCCGCGATCGGCGTGGCCGCCGGCATGGGCCATGCGGTGACGGCCATCGTCGCGACTGCCTTCGCACTCATCGTGCTCAGAATCCTTCAAATGTCGAAGAAGTAAGACTCCCACTGCTCCCAAGCCACGTGCAGCGCGAATGCGCCAACTTCAGGTTCGGCCAGCATTTCCCAAACGTATGAGCGCGCTTAACAATACGCAAACTCCATCGCATGAGAATTTACCTGGATTACAACCTGTTTGCGTACCTTCACGAGGGCACGAACCCGGCTCTGCAAGCCAAAGTGAGCGCACTGTCCGATCGACATGAGTTTCCTTGCAGCCCGGCGCACATGGAAGAAATTGCCTCGGCGCTCGCAAGACCTTCGGATACTCCCCCGCTCGATCGGTTAGCGGCCGCTTTCTGCAAAATAGACGATGTTTCTCGAATTAGCCGGAACGTGCAATTGTCTCCGACGACGTTAGGCCCGATGGTTACGAAAGAAGGAACAGCCTCTCGAGTGCTTTCTTCGGGTCATGCGGCACTATCGCAAAGAGCCGGTTGTCGAGAAGAACGACTGGTATACGCGGGACTCCGTAAAGAAGGGGTCACTTCAGAAAACGGAAAATATTGCACGCTAAGGCATGGAAGAGGACCACTGCTGTCCCCAGGGGCATTGGCCAGCCGATGGCAAGCAGGTAGAAACCAAAGTCGGGGGACTCCCGTTCTCAGAGATCGGCTAGCAGCAGGTAGGCGCGGTCGAGTTGCCGATGAGCTTCCTGCCGGCGATCCATCGCTTCTAGGGCGAGCAGGAGGTCCTCGGCCAGCTCGAAATCGCTTTCCTGGCATGCCCTTTCGAACACCGCAAAGACCTCTTCATACAACGTGCGCCCCGGAACGCCCATTTGACTAACCTCCGGCGGAAAATCCGATGCTCTCTGCCGACTTGGTCCTGCCACGCCGCAGGGGCTTCTGTCCCCCATGGTTAATATGGACGTTCCCACGGCAGGGAAGGTCAAGCATTTTTCCGGCCGCGGGCCGACCTATGGTTCGCAAGCCGCCGCGCGAGACGGTTAGTGCTCGCCCCCTACAGTTCGTCCAGCGACTAGTTACCCGCACCCGGGCGCAGCCGCACCACCAGCATCGCCGCCCACTGGATATGCGGCCAGGCCAGCGAATAGACGAATGTCTGGATCAGGGGTCCCCTTGATTTCGCCGCAATTTACCGGGGTAGCCACCCGTAGCAGCCATGCGGGTTCCAGGGTGATGCCCACCCTAAAACCCTAGTCAAATCAGTCACTTGCTGACTGGTCCTTTTCCCCTTGGTTTTGGAACGTTGACCGCCCCCGCCGCGCGGCCAAGCGCGCCCTGTGGCTGGAAGCCATTGTTTCCGCAAGATAACTAGATTTATCCGTCTTTGGTTTTCCCAAGCAACACATAAATGGCTTTTCTAACGTTAGGTATGTGCGTAAGATAGGCTGAAATGCGCCTCCGGAAACTGCCATGCCCCGCCTCGCCGCCACCCCCGACCAGATCCGCGCCACCGTGCTGGCCATGCTCACCGAGGCCGGCGACGCGGCGCCGCCCACGGCCGCACGCTTTCGCCGCGTGGTGTCGGTGCGCAAGCTGCGTGACCGCCTGGGCGGCGGTGACCCTGCAACGCTGTCGCGTACGCTCAACGCGATCGAGGCCGAGGTGGTGCGCTCGGGCCTGGCCGACCTCGCCCTGCCCGAGATTCCGGTCGAGATCGCCGAAGCGATGCGCGCGCTGTGGCAGGCCGCGGTCGCGGTGCAGCTCGACGACGTGGTGCGCCTGAAGCGCGAGGCGCAAGCCACAGCCGACACCGCCGAGGCCGCCCGCGCCGAGGCCGAACTGCGGGTCGAGCTGCTGCGGGCCGAACTGAGCGAGGTGCGCGGCCAGCTCGCCGCGCGCGACACCGCGCTGGCCGTAGCGTGCGCCGCCCAGGCGGCGGCGTGCGC
>NZ_ASZV01000062.1:0-51415 GCF_000442475.1 Ralstonia sp. AU12-08
TGGCGACCGCCCAGGAGCGCGCCACGGCGGGCGAGCGCACCCACACCGAGGCGATCGCCACCACCCAGGCGCGCTACGAGGCGCTGTCGAAGCAGCTCCTGCAGGAAACCGCGCACCAGCGCGACGCGGTGCGGGCCGAGCGCGCGCAACTGGCCTCCCAACTCAAATTCGCCGAGCGGCGCATCGCCGCGCTGGAAGACGAGCGCGCACGACTCGACGCCGACCTGGCCAGCGAGCGGGCCGCGCGCCAGACCGCCGCGGGCGAGGCGAGCGCACTCAAGGGGGTAATCGTACTTTTCGTGCTAAATCTGGCGCTTTCCCTGAAAGCCGTTACTGGCAGGGCTTGTCGGTCGACTCCCGCGACCGTCGGCAGACTCTGAGAGATCTCGCGGTAACATAGCTGCCCACGCACCGCGCCGCCGCAAGGAGGTAGGGAAATGCCAGGCATGGAATTTCGCTATGTGGGAATCGACCGCTTGCCCGCCAAAATGTCGGAGTTCGACGTGGAGCGGTACTTTGCGCTCACCGACAGCGACATGGCGGAAGTGAATGAGCGGTTTCGACGAGACTGGCGCGCCGGCGCGGCAATCCAGCTGGTCTTTCTTCGGGCGAGCGGCCATACGCTGGACCATGTCGGCACCCTGCCGCGTCAGTTGCTGCGTTACATCGGTGAGCGCCTTGGCGTGCCGACGCCAACCATCGCGTCGCTGCGGACCATGTATCACCGCTACAAGACGCTCTATGACCACCAAGTCTGGGCCTGCGACTATCTCGGGCTGACACGGATTGGGCCAGACCATTGGGCAGGGCTTGGGGCGTGGATGCGCCAGGATGCAAAAGAATCTCTGACGCCCGAGGACCTGCTACAGCACGCGCGCTCCTGGCTATACGAGCGGCGGATCCTGATCCCGGCCGAGCGAGCGTTGCGCGATCTCGGCCGCTCGATCTGGGCGGAAATCGAGCGAGCTGTGGTAGCCATGATCGAGGCTACCATCCCGGAATCTCAACTTGCGCGTGCGGACGCGGTTCTGTCGACCCGTCACGAAACGTCGGGAGTGACCGTTCTTGAGTGGCTGAAGACCCCGCCAGCACGTCACAGCCCGACAACCATTGCCGAAACGCTCGAGAAAATACGATTCCTGAAGGAACTCGGAGCGCATACCTGGCAACTGGACGCGGTGCCTATGGAGAAGCAGCGGGCCTGGGCCAAGCGCATCGAGGCGCGCCGCCCCGTTAAGATCAGAGAACTGAAGGCGTCGACGCGCACGCTGGAACTGGTTTTCTTCCTTCGAGTGACCTTACTGGAATTGACAGACTCCCTGCTTTATCAGACAGGGCGACGGGTCTCCGATCTGGTCCGACAGGCCTACGAAAAGACCACGACCAAGCAGGCCCGCTCTGCCGCGGATTACCGCCAGCGCCTGCTAGCGATCAAGATGCTCGTCGGCGAGGCCGAACGTTCGGCCGAGGAGCGGCTCGCGGAGATCGGCAAGCTGCTGGGGGATTTACCTAGCAAGCCCGCCATGAGCCATGCAGCCAGTGTGCGCGAGACACTGACTGAGGACAATCAGCGGATCCGAGCTCTACTCACATCGCTGCGGGAACTGGATTTTGCCGGCCGGGAAGCGGAACCCAGCCTGCGCCAATTGGCGCTCGTTACCAAATTGCACGATAGCGGTGCGAGTGAGCTACCCCGCGGCAGTGAGGTGCCAGCCAGCGGCAGTTGGCATGACCTTATCGAGAATGACGATCGCAAACGTGCACTGCATGCGTTGGAAGCCTCGGCAATCACCGGCCTGCGCAAAGGCCTGCGACGTGGCTCCGTGTGGATTCATCACAGTCTATCTTTCCGGGAACGGGATCAACTGCTGATTCCATCGACGCAATGGGAAAACGAACGCGACCGACATCTGTCGTCGCTGGCATTGCCATCGACGGCCAATGCGTTTATCGACCGCCTGTCGGAGCACCTCAAGGTGAATCTTGCGGCCTTGGATGAGGCGCGCGAGGCCGGCCGGGTCACGATCGGCTCAGACGGTACGCTGCACCTGTCGGCATTGGAGGCGCTGCCCACGGATGGTCTGCCTCGCAAGACACGCGACATGCTCTTCAAGGCCATCGGTACAGCCCAGTTCGCGGATCTGATCATGGAGATGGACGCCCGCACCGGCTTCAGCGCAGTCCTCCTGGCCCGAAGAGCGCGTGACGCGAACGAACTCGTGGCGTTGTACGGCGCGCTGATCGCACACGGCACTGAGATCGATGCCAAGGCTGTCGCAGCGATGATTCCCCAGCTGGACGCGGCGCACATTTCAACACTGATGCGCGCGTTGGAGATGCCAGGCCGACTGGCACGTGCCAATGATCGGGTAATTGAGTTCCAGCGGACTCACACGATCACCGAACTATGGGGAGACGGACAACGAGCCTCGAGCGACTCCATGAGCCTCGACACCTCACCCCACCTTTTCTATGCCCGCGCCGATCCCCGGCGGCGCACCCACGCGGTCGGAATCTATACGCACGTGCTGGACCAGCACGGAATTGTGTACAACCAGCCGATCGTGCTCAACGAGCGACAAGCTGGCGTCGCGATCGAAGGCGTCGTGCGCCACAATGACACGCGCGACGACGGTGGCTTGCTTCGACTTTCCGTCGACACGCATGGATATACGAGCGTCGGCATGGCGGTTGCGAAGCTGCTTGGATTCGATCTGTGCCCGCGTCTGCGCAATCTGGCCGAGCGCAAGCTCTACTTGCCGCGGCGATTGGCCGCCCCGGACAAGCTGACACCGGTCGTCGCCCATGAAATCTCTCTCAAGGCTGGGGTCGTCTCAGAAAACGGAAAATAAAGCACGCTAAGGCATAGCCGAACCTGCCAAGCTTGCTCCACCCTGTAGTGACGCGATCAGCGGGCAGGAAACGTTCCCCCTTCGCGCATGGCAGGCGCACACCAACTCAGACAGCACGGCCTCCATGCGCGCCAGGTCAGCCATTTTCTCGCGCACGTCCTTGAGCTTGTGCTCGGCCAGACTGCTGGCTTCCTCGCAATGGGTGCCATCCTCCAGCCGCAGCAGCTCGGCGATCTCATCCAGGCTGAAGCCCAGCCGCTGGGCTGATTTCACGAAGCGCACCCGCGTTACATCCGCCTCGCCATAGCGGCGGATGCTGCCATAGGGCTTGTCAGGCTCCAGCAACAAGCCCTTGCGCTGATAGAAACGGATGGTCTCCACATTGACCCCGGCCGCCTTGGCGAAAACGCCAATGGTCAGGTTCTCCAAATTGTTTTCCATATCGCTTGACTCCGTACATGAGTACGGAAGTAAGGTTACGCTATCCAATTTCAATTCGAAAGGACAAGCGCATGTCTGAACCAAAAACCGGGCGCGGCGCGCTCTTCACTGGAGGGCTTGCCGCCATCCTCGCCTCGGCTTGCTGCCTCGGGCCGTTGGTTCTGATCGCCTTGGGGTTCAGCGGCGCTTGGATCGGCAACTTGGCGGTGTTGGATCCCTATCGCCCCATCTTTATCGGCGTGGCGCTGGTGGCGTTGTTCTTCGCCTGGCGGCGCATCTACCGGCAGGCAGCGGCCTGCAAACCGGGTGAGGTCTGCGCGATTCCCCAAGTGCGAGCTACTTACAAGCTCATTTTCTGGATCGTGGCCGCGCTGGTTCTGGTCGCGCTCGGATTTCCCTACGTCATGCCATTTTTCTACTGATCGGAGTTCACCATGAAGAAACTGTTTGCCTCCCTCGCCCTCGCCGCCGTTGTTGCCCCCGTCTGGGCCGCCACCCAGACCGTCACGCTGTCCGTACCGGGCATGACCTGCTCCGCCTGCCCGATCACTGTCAAGAAGGCGATTTCCAAGGTCGAAGGCGTCAGCAAAGTTGACGTGACTTTCGAGACACGCCAAGCGGTCGTCACCTTCGACGATGCCAAGACCAGCGTGCAGAAGCTGACCAAGGCAACCGCAGACGCGGGCTATCCGTCCAGCGTCAAGCAGTGAGTCACTGAAAACGGCACCGCAGCACAACGGACGTCATTGTCTGGCGCCACAAACGATAAAGGATCTGTTGCATGACCCATCTAAAAATCACCGGCATGACTTGCGACTCGTGCGCGGCGCACGTCAAGGAAGCGCTGGAAAAAGTGCCAGGCGTGCAGTCGGCGCTGGTGTCCTATCCGAAGGGCACAGCGCAACTCGCCATCGTGCCGGGCACATCGCCGGACGCGCTGACTGCCGCCGTGGCCGGACTGGGCTACAAGGCAACGCTAGCCGATGCGCCACTGGCGGACAACCGCGTCGGACTGCTCGACAAGGTGCGGGGATGGATGGCCGCCGCCGAAAAGCACAGTGGCAACGAGCCCCCGGTGCAGGTAGCGGTCATTGGCAGCGGTGGAGCCGCGATGGCGGCGGCGCTGAAGGCCGTCGAGCAAGGCGCGCAGGTCACGCTGATCGAGCGCGGCACCATCGGCGGCACCTGCGTCAATGTCGGCTGTGTGCCGTCCAAGATCATGATCCGCGCCGCCCACATCGCCCATCTGCGCCGGGAAAGCCCGTTCGATGGCGGTATTGCGGCAACTGTGCCTACGATTGACCGCAGTAAGCTGCTGGCCCAGCAGCAGGCCCGCGTCGACGAACTGCGGCACGCCAAGTACGAAGGCATCCTGGGCGGTAATCCGGCCATCACCGTTGTGCACGGTGAGGCGCGCTTCAAGGACGACCAGAGCCTTACCGTCCGTTTGAACGAGGGTGGCGAGCGCGTCGTGATGTTCGACCGCTGCCTGGTCGCCGCGGGTGCCAGCCCGGCGGTCCCGCCGATTCCGGGCTTGAAAGAGTCACCCTACTGGACTTCCACCGAGGCCCTGGCGAGCGACACCATTCCCGAACGCCTTGCCGTAATCGGCTCGTCGGTGGTGGCGCTGGAGCTGGCGCAAGCCTTTGCCCGGCTGGGCAGCAAGGTCACGGTCCTGGCGCGCAATACCTTGTTCTTCCGTGAAGACCCGGCCATCGGCGAGGCGGTGACAGCCGCTTTCCGTGCCGAGGGCATCGAGGTGCTGGAGCACACGCAAGCCAGCCAGGTCGCCCATATGGACGGTGAATTCGTGCTGACCACCACGCACGGTGAATTGCGCGCCGACAAACTGCTGGTTGCCACCGGTCGGACACCGAACACGCGCAGCCTCGCGCTGGACGCAGCGGGGGTCACTGTCAATGCGCAAGGTGCCATCGTCATCGACCAAGGCATGCGCACGAGCAACCCGAACATCTACGCGGCCGGCGACTGCACCGACCAGCCGCAGTTCGTCTATGTGGCGGCAGCGGCCGGCACCCGTGCCGCGATCAACATGACCGGCGGCGATGCGGCGCTCGACCTGACCGCAATGCCGGCCGTGGTGTTCACCGATCCGCAAGTGGCGACCGTGGGCTACAGCGAGGCGGAAGCCCACCACGACGGGATCGAGACCGACAGCCGCACCTTGACCTTGGACAACGTGCCGCGTGCGCTCGCCAACTTCGACACACGCGGCTTCATCAAGTTGGTTATCGAGGAAGGCAGCCATCGGCTGATCGGCGTACAAGCGGTCGCGCCGGAAGCGGGTGAACTGATCCAGACGGCGGCTCTGGCCATTCGCAACCGCATGACGGTGCAGGAACTGGCCGACCAGTTGTTCCCCTACCTGACGATGGTCGAGGGGTTGAAGCTCGCGGCGCAGACCTTCAACAAGGATGTGAAGCAGCTTTCCTGCTGCGCCGGGTGAGAAAAAGGAGGTGTTCAATGAACGCCTACACGGTGTCCCGGCTGGCTCTTGATGCCGGGGTGAGCGTGCATATCGTGCGCGACTACCTGCTGCGCGGATTGCTGCGCCCGGTGGCGTGCACACCAGGCGGCTACGGCTTGTTCGATGACGCCGCCTTGCAACGGCTGTGCTTCGTGCGGGCGGCCTTCGAGGCGGGCATCGGCCTCGACGCGCTGGCGCGGCTGTGCCGGGCGCTGGATGCGGCGGACGGCGACGAAGCGGCCGCGCAGCTTGCCCTGCTGCGTCAGTTCGTCGAGCGTCGGCGCGAAGCGTTGGCCGATCTGGAAGTGCAGTTGGCCACCCTGCCGACCGAGCCGGCACAGCACGCGGAGAGTCTGCCATGAACAACCCCGAGCGCTTGCCGTCCGAGACGCACAAACCGATCACCGGCTACCTGTGGGGCGGACTGGCTGTGCTGACTTGCCCCTGCCACCTGCCCATCCTCGCTGTCGTGCTGGCCGGCACAACCGCCGGTGCTTTCCTCGGCGAGCATTGGGTCATCGCGGCGCTCGGTTTGACCGGCCTGTTCCTTCTGTCCCTGTCGCGGGCGTTGCGGGCATTCAGGGAAAGAGAATGAGCGCTTTCCGGCCGGATGGATGGACGACGCCGGAACTGGCCCAAGCGGTCGAGCGCGGGCAGCTTGAACTGCACTACCAGCCCGTCGTCGATCTGCGCAGTGGTGGGATTGTCGGCGCGGAAGCCCTGTTGCGCTGGCGTCATCCGACGCTTGGACTATTGCCACCGGGCCAGTTCCTGCCCGTGGTCGAATCGTCCGGCCTGATGCCTGAAATCGGCGCTTGGGTGCTGGGCGAAGCCTGCCGCCAGATGCGTGACTGGCGAATGCTGGCATGGCGACCGTTCCGGCTGGCCGTCAATGTTTCGGCGAGCCAAGTGGGACCGGACTTCGACGGGTGGGTAAAGGGCGTGCTGGCTGATGCCGAGTTGCCCGCCGAGTATCTCGAAATCGAGCTGACCGAATCGGTCGCGTTTGGTGATCCGGCGATCTTCCCCGCCCTGGACGCCTTGCGGCAGATCGGTGTGCGCTTCGCCGCCGATGACTTCGGGACGGGGTATTCCTGTCTGCAACATCTGAAGTGCTGCCCAATCAGCACGCTCAAGATCGACCAATCGTTTGTCGCCGGGCTCGCCAACGACCGCCGCGACAAAACCATCGTGCACACCGTGATTCAGCTTGCGCACGGGCTGGGCATGGATGTGGTGGCTGAAGGCGTGGAAACATCGGCGAGTCTTGATCTATTGCGACAAGCGGACTGCGACACAGGACAAGGCTTCCTGTTCGCGAAGCCAATGCCGGCGGCGGCATTCGCCGTCTTCGTCAGTCAATGGAGGGGTGCCACCATGAATGCAAGTGACTCGACCACCACCAGTTGCTGCGTGTGCTGCAAGGAAATCCCGCTCGATGCCGCCTTCACCCCGGAAGGCGCGGAATACGTCGAGCACTTCTGCGGGTTGGAGTGTTATCAACGCTTCGAAGCGCGTGCCAAGACAGGGAACGAAACCGATGCCGATCCGAACGCCTGCGACTCGCTACCGTCAGATTGAGGCATACCCTATCCTGATGTCAGGAAGAGTCACCCAATATCGTCAGAATAGAGTTGGTATTTATATTTCTTGACACATACGGCGAAAGGTCATAGATTTTTTCCTGACACTTTCGTATTGGGAGGCATCTTGCAGGGTCAACGCATCGGCTACGTCCGGGTCAGCAGCTTCGACCAGAACCCGGAACGGCAACTGGAGCATGTCGAAGTCGGCAAGGTGTTTACCGACAAGGCGTCGGGCAAGGACACGCAGCGGCCCGAGCTTGATTCGCTGCTGGCCTTCGTGCGCGAAGGCGACACCGTGGTGGTTCACAGCATGGATCGCTTGGCGCGCAACCTCGATGACTTGCGTCGCCTTGTACAAAAGCTGACCAAGCGCGGCGTGCGCATCGAGTTCGTCAAGGAAAGCCTGACCTTCACCGGCGAGGATTCGCCGATGGCGAACCTGATGCTGTCGGTCATGGGGGCGTTCGCCGAATTCGAGCGGGCCTTGATTCGCGAGCGGCAGCGGGAAGGCATCGCGCTCGCCAAACAGCGCGGAGCCTACCGGGGCCGCAAGAAAGCGCTGTCGCCCGAACAGGTAGCCGATCTACAGCAGCGTGCCGCCGCCGGCGAACAAAAAGCGAAGCTGGCCCGTGAGTTTGGTGTGAGCCGGGAGACCCTGTATCAATACTTGAGATTGGATCAATAGATATGCCGCGTCGTTCCATCCTGTCCGCCGCCGAGCGGGAAAGCCTGCTGGCGTTGCCGGACACCAAGGACGACCTAGTTCGACATTACACGTTCAGCGATACCGATCTTTCCATTATCCGGCAGCGGCGCGGGCCTGCGAATCGCTTGGGCTTTGCCGTCCAACTCTGCTACTTGCGCTTTCCCGGTATCATCCTTGGCGCCGATGAGCCACCGTTTCCGCCCTTGTTGAAGCTGGTCGCCGACCAGCTCAAGGTTAGCGTCGAAAGCTGGGACGAGTACGGGCAGCGGGAGCAGACCCGGCGCGAGCACCTGGTCGAACTGCAAACGGTGTTCGGCTTCCAGCCGTTCACCATGAGCCACTACCGGCAGGGTGTCCACACGCTGACCGAGTTGGCCATGCAAACCGATAAGGGCATTGTGCTGGCCAGCGCTTTGATCGACCATCTGCGCCGGCAGGCGACTATTCTGCCTGCCCTCAACGCCGTCGAGCGAGCCAGCGCCGAAGCGATCACTCGCGCTAACCGGCGCATATATGACGCTCTGGCCGAACCGCTGTCAGACGTGCATCGTCGCCGCCTCGACGATCTGCTCAAGCGCCGTGACAACGGCAAGACGACCTGGCTGGCTTGGCTGCGCCAGTCACCGGCCAAGCCGAATTCGCGGCATATGCTCGAACACATCGAACGCCTCAAGGCGTGGCAGGCACTCGACCTGCCCGCCGGCATCGAGCGGCTGGTTCACCAGAACCGGCTGCTCAAGATCGCCCGCGAGGGCGGTCAGATGACGCCCGCCGATCTGGCCAAGTTCGAGGCGCAGCGGCGCTACGCGACCCTGGTCGCGCTCGCCATAGAGGGCATGGCCACCGTCACCGACGAAATCATCGACCTGCACGACCGCATCTTGGGCAAGCTGTTCAACGCCGCCAAAAACAAGCATCAGCAGCAATTCCAGGCGTCCGGCAAGGCAATCAATGCCAAGGTGCGGCTGTTCGGCCGCATCGGCCAAGCGTTAATCGAAGCCAAACAATCCGGCCGCGATCCGTTCGCCGCCATCGAGACCGTCATGCCCTGGGATGCCTTCGCCGAGAGCGTCACCGAGGCGCAGAAACTCGCGCAACCCGAGGACTTCGATTTCCTGCATCGCATCGGCGAGAGCTATGCGACCTTGCGGCGCTATGCACCGGAATTTCTCGCCGTGCTCAAGCTACGGGCCGCGCCAGCCGCCAAGGACGTGCTCGACGCCATCGAGGTGCTGCGCGACATGAACAACGACAACGTCCGCAAGGTACCCGCCGACGCACCGACCGAGTTCATCAAGCCGCGCTGGCAGAAGCTGGTCATCACCGACACCGGCATCGACCGGCGTTACTACGAACTGTGTGCGCTCTCCGAACTCAAGAACGCGCTGCGCTCCGGCGACGTGTGGGTGCATGGATCGCGCCAGTTCAAGGACTTCGAGGACTACCTGGTGCCGCCCGCAAAGTTCGCCAGCCTCAAGCAGTCCAGCGAATTGCCGCTGGCCGTGGCCACCGACTGCGACCAGTACCTGCACGACCGGCTGACGCTGCTGGAAACGCAGGTTGCCACGGTCAACCGCATGGCAGCGGCCAACGACCTGCCGGATGCGATCATCACCGAGTCGGGCCTGAAGATCACGCCGCTGGATGCGGCGGTACCCGACACCGCGCAGGCGCTGATCGACCAGACAGCCATGATCCTGCCACATGTCAAGATCACCGAACTGCTGCTCGAAGTCGATGAGTGGACGGACTTCACCCGCCATTTCACGCACCTGAAATCGGACGACCTCGCCAAGGACAAAAACCTGCTGCTGACCACCATCCTGGCCGACGCGATCAACCTGGGTCTGACCAAGATGGCCGAGTCCTGCCCCGGTACGACCTACGCCAAGCTGGCCTGGCTGCAAGCCTGGCACATCCGGGACGAAACCTACGGGGCGGCGCTGGCCGATCTGGTCAACGCGCAGTTCTGCCAACCGTTCGCCGAGCACTGGGGCGACGGCACCACGTCATCATCGGACGGCCAGAACTTCCGCACCGGCAGCAAGGCCGACAGCACGGGCCACATCAACCCGAAATACGGCAGCAGCCCAGGCCGGACGTTCTACACCCACATTTCCGACCAGTACGCGCCGTTCCACACCAAGGTTGTGAACGTCGGCGTGCGCGACTCGACCTACGTGCTCGACGGCTTGCTTTACCACGAATCCGACCTGCGCATCGAGGATGCACTACACCGACACGGCAGGCTTCACCGATCACGTCTTTGCGTTGATGCACCTCTTGGGCTTCCGCTTCGCGCCGCGCATCCGCGACCTGGGCGACACCAAGCTCTACATCCCGAAGGGCGATGCCGCCTACGAGACGCTGAAACCGATGATCGGCGGCTCGCTCAACATCAAGCACGTCCGCGCCCATTGGGACGAAATCTTGCGGCTGGCCACCTCGATCAAGCAGGGCACGGTGACAGCCTCGCTGATGCTGCGCAAGCTGGGCAGCTACCCACGCCAGAACGGCTTGGCCGTGGCGCTGCGCGAGCTGGGGCGCATCGAGCGCACGCTGTTCATCCTGGACTGGCTGCAAAGCGTCGAGCTGCGCCGCCGCGTGCATGCCGGGCTGAACAAGGGCGAGGCGCGCAACGCGCTGGCCCGCGCCGTGTTCTTCAACCGCCTTGGGGAAATCCGCGACCGCAGTTTCGAGCAGCAGCGCTACCGGGCCAGCGGCCTCAACCTGGTGACGGCGGCCATCGTCTTGTGGAACACGGTCTACCTGGAGCGTGCCGCGAACGCCTTACGTGGCCACGGCCAAGCTGTCGATGACACCCTGTTGCAGTACCTGTCGCCACTGGGCTGGGAGCACATCAACCTGACCGGCGACTACCTCTGGCGCAGCAGCGCCAAGATCGGCGCGGGCAAGTTCAGGCCGTTACGACCACTGCAACCGGCTTAGCGTGCTTTATTTTCCGTTTTCTGAGGCGACCCCAGAGAGTACGCCGAGGTGGAATGGCTCATGGCAGCAGGTGAGTTCGATGGTGCCTACAAAAGGCTTGAGGCATTGGCCCAAACTGCGGAAGCAGCCGGGCGCACGTACCGCGCCGTGCAGTTCCAAGTCCGAATCGCCACGCTGCTGCACCGTTCGGGACGGCCAAGCGACGCGATAGCACACCTCGTTTCTGCGCTGAGCATTAGTGAGGCAAGCGGGATGCGGCGGACGTTTTTGGACGAAGGGCTGTCAATGAAGTTGCTGCTTGACTCGCTGCTGGAAAGTCCGCCAACAGGCCTGTCTGAGCCAACACTTGCCTACGCGCGTAGTTTGGCAGTGTTACTTCAGACGCTCTGCCCTGAAGTCCCGCCTGACAGCCTCCCGTCTCGACAGACAACAGATCCGCTTAGTCAACGCGAACGTGAAATTCTTGAGCTTGTGGCCAAGGCTCGATCCAACAAGGAAATCGCTCGACATCTCGCGATTTCACCTGAGACCGTGAAGTGGCATCTGAAGAACATCTACGGGAAGCTCACCGCCATGAATCGACGTGACGCCGTCCGAAAAGGGAGCTTCTTGTAAAGCTTACGGTCGGGCCTCACTCTGTGTGCATGGGAAGCGCCCTTGGATATTCGATTGAATAAGTAGGTTTGGTAGCTTCGTCGCAGTTACCGCTGACTGAACTTGGCACACAGGGCGCAGTCGCCTAACCGTGCGGGGAACGAGCAGTGTGAAAGGCGGCATCGAATGCGATGCCGCTCATTTCCACTCAGTTCGGAATCATGCCGGTCAGCCAGTACGCCTGGATCATCGTAATCACGCCCACGATGGCGGCGAACAACAGGCTGTGCTTCAAGGTAAAGCGGAACAGCTCCGATTCCTTGCCCACCAGCCCCGCAGCGGCGCAGGCCACCGCAATCGACTGCGGCGAGATCATCTTCCCGGTCACGCCGCCCGTGGTGTTGGCCGCCACCAGCAGCGTATTGGACACCCCGATCTGGTGCGCGGTGGTGCTCTGCAGTGAGCAGAACAGCGCGTTGGATGACGTATCGGAGCCCGTGAGAAACACGCCCAGCCAGCCCAGGAACGGTGAGAAGAACGGGAAGGCCGTTCCGGTTCCGGCCAGCAGCAACGCCAGCGTAGACGACATGCCCGAATAGTTGGCCACGAACGCGAATGCCAGCACCAGCCCGATCGACAGAATCGGGCGGCGCAGCTCCGCCAGTGTTTCGCCAAAGGCGGCGAGCGCTTCAAGCGGCTTCATGCGCAGCAACACAATCGAGATCAGCGCCGTCAGCAGGATGGCCGTGCCGACAGCCGACAGCAGATCGATCTTGAGCAACGCCTCATAGGGCTTGGGCTGTGCCACGATAGGTGCAGCCCTGAGCACCAGCTGATCCAGTCCGGGAATCTTGAACTTGAGCACCGTGCCCGCCAGCGCGCCGTTGGGCCCGAACAGCGCCTTGAATGACGGCAGGCTCCAGACCGTGACGATGGCCGTCAGGATGCCGAAGGGCGCCCAGGCACGCAGCGTCTGCCCCAGTGTGTAGGGCGACGCCTGCCGGCTGAGCGTGGCGCCGGCCTGGGTGCAGCCCGCCATACCGCCACTAAACCCTGCCAGCGCCGCCGTGCCGCCGCGCACCGCGCCGCTTGCGGGCTGCCTCGCGCGACGTGGCTGCCACACCCTCAGGAACGCCGCCAGCGACACCAGGCTCACCAGCGCCGACGTGATGTCCGGCAACTCAGGTCCGATATGGTTGGAGGTGAAGTATTGCGTCACCGCGAAGCTGCCGCCGGTGACCAGCGCGGCAGGCCACGTTTCCTTCACGCCCTTGACGCCATCCATCATGAACACCAGCCAGAGCGGCACCGCCAGCGACAGCAGCGGCAACTGCCGGCCCGCCATCGCGCCGAGGTGCATGGCATCGATGCCCGTCACCTGCCCCGCCACGATGATGGGAATGCCCATTGCGCCAAAGGCCACCGGCGCGGTATTGGCGATCAGGCACAACCCCGCCGCATACAGCGGATTGAAACCCAGTCCGACTAGCAGCGCCGCCGTAATGGCAACCGGCGCACCAAAGCCGGCCGCGCCTTCCAGGAACGCGCCGAAAGCAAAGCCGATCAGCAGCATCTGCAGGCGTTGATCGTCCGTGATGGCCAGCACCGAAGCACGGATAACATCGAACTGCCCCGTCTTGACCACGATCTTGTACAGGAACACCGCTGTGACGATGATCCACGCAATCGGCCACAGCCCATAGGCAAAACCGAAGCCGGCCGCCGCCAGCGCCTGCTGCGCAGGCATGCCATAGGCGAAGATGGCCACCCCCAGCGCCAGCAGCAGCGTGATGGATGCAGCCAGGTGGCCTTTCAAGCGCAGCAACGCCAGCGCCACGAAGAAGAACAGGATGGGAACAGCCGCTACCAGTGCCGACAACCATAAGCTGCCAAGCGGCGTATAGATCTGTGTCCAGGGTTGCACTTCGGTCTCCTGATTTCCTGATGGATTGTGTTGGAATGAATGCCTGCGATGGGTCCGGCGTGCGTCGCCGTTGTCGTTGTGGGTGTGACGGCGCTGACCACGCTCGGCCCCAGTCGTGCCGCAGGCGACACGGAGGCTTTCAATGCGTACCAGCGCCCAGGGCGCGATACCGTGTTTGTGCTATTCGGGTTGATCGCGCTCGCGCAGCAGATCGGCCAGGCTGCGGGCGGCGGGCTTGAGCGGTGTGCGATGCTGCGTCCACCCCATCTGCTGCGAAGGCGCGAGCACACGCAGCCGCGTCGCCAGCCAGCGGAACAGGCGATAGCGCGCGGGGTGCGCGAACGCGCCGCTCCAGAAGCGCCAGATCACGCGCTCGCCACGACGGTACTTGGCGCCCTGCCCGCGCAGCGGGTGCGCCACCTGTTCGGCGGGGTCGCGATTGGCCTCGGTGCGCAGCCGGATCAGCAACTGCGGAATCGGGATGCGCACCGGGCACACCTCGCCGCAAGCGCCACACAGGCTGGACGCGGTTGCCAGGTCGGCAGTGGCCTCCAGGCCAAGCAGATGTGGCGAGATGATCTTGCCGATAGGGCCGGGGTACGTGGTGCCATACGCGTGGCCGCCGATGCGCGTGTAGACCGGGCAATGGTTCATGCACGCGCCGCAGCGGATGCACTGCAGCGTGGCGCGCAACTGGGCGTCGGCATACGCCTGGGTGCGGCCGTTGTCCAGCAGCACGAGATGCAGCTCGCGCGGGCCATCCAGCTCGCCTGCGCGACGCGGCCCCGAGATCAGGTTGAAATAAGTGGTGATGGCCTGCCCCGTGGCCGAGCGCGTGAGCAGGCTCGACAGCGGCACGATGTGTTCCAGCCTCGCCACCACTTTTTCCATGCCCATGATGGCGATATGCACGTCGGGCACGGTGGTCGAAAGGCGCCCGTTGCCCTCGTTTTCCACCAGCCACAGCGTGCCGGTATCGGCCGCCGCAAAGTTGACGCCCGACAGGCCGATATCGGCCTCCACGAACGCCTGGCGCAGCGCGCGCCGTCCGGTCTGGATCAGCGCGTCCACGTCTTCGGTATACGGCGTACCGGGAATGTTCTCCTCGAACAGCGTCGCAATGTCGGCGCGCGTCTTGTGGATGGCAGGCATGACGATGTGCGAGGGTTTTTCATCGGCAAGCTGCACGATGTACTCGCCCATGTCGGACTCAATGCAGTTCACCCCGCGCGCGGCCAGGTAGTGGTTCAGCTCCACCTCTTCGCTGGCCATCGACTTGCCCTTGATAACGTGCCGTGCACCATGTGCCTTGGCAATGCCGTGGATGATCGCGTTGGCCTCGTCGGCGGTCTCGGCCCAATGGACATGCACGCCGGCCGCGCAGAGCTTGTCTTCCAGTTGCGCCAGCAGTTCGGGCAAACGCGCCAGTGCGTGCTGGCGGACCGCCTCGCCAAGATCGCGCAGTTGCTCCAGCTCGTCGGCATCGGGAAACTGCACGGCGCGCTTGCCTTGCAGGAAGTCCATCGCCCCGCGAAAACTGCTGCGCAGCTTGTCGTCGTTTAGCGCGGCGCGGGCGCGCGCCTTGAAGTCGGCAGGCGCGACGAATTGCATGGGGCGGGCGCTCATGGCGTGTCTCCTTGTGCGGGCGCGGCATCCTCGACAATCACCACCCACAGGCGGCGCGGGCCGTGCGCGCCATACGCGAGCGTTTGTTGAATATCGGACGTCTTTGACGGGCCCGATACGAGCACCAGGTTGGTCGGCATGCCTGCAGACCATCGCTCGGCCTGCACTGCGGCGTGCAGGTCCGAATGCAGGGTATCGGCATGGACCAGTGCAACGTGCAGCGGCGGCACCAGCGAGACCGTGCGCGGCGTGCCCGCGTCGGGTGCCAACACCAGCGTGCCGGTGGCGGCGATGCCGGAACGGGCCACCGTGAAGCCGGCATCCACGGTGTCGAACAGCTCGGCTTTCCAATCTTCCAGCGGACGCGCGTAAGGTATCGCCTGCACCGAGGCCGGCAGCGCTTGCACCAAGGCGGCGCCTGCCGCGCCGGCAGGATCCAGGAGCAGGCGTTGCACACCAGCCGCGTGCAACTGCTGCGCCAGCAGTGCCGGCCAGGAACCGGCATCCGCACGCCAGACTTCGGCATGGGAGGCTTCCAGTGCAGTCTGCAATGCCGTTACCAGGTCCGCCTGAGTCGTGGCAGTGGCCGGGCGCTGGGCGGCATAGTGCGCGTCGATACGGCGGCTCAACTCTGTGGCATCGTCCGCGCCGGCGGGCGTCGGGTTGGCACCGCGCAGGCGCTCGAGCATGCGCTCACGCGCACCCTGCTGCATCAAGGCCGTGCTCATCGTGCGCCCTCCTTGGCACCACCCGTGCGGCGCCACAGGAAACTGGCCAGATGCTCGACCGTCAAAGGCTTGCCCGCCTGTTGCGCCGCATGCCCGATGTTGAGCATGCAGCCGCAGTCGGCGGAGACCAGCCGATCGCAACCGGTGGCGCACGCCGAGTCAATCTTGTCCTTCACCATCGCCCCCGAGATGTCCGGGTGCTTAAGCGAGAACGTGCCGCCAAAACCGCAGCATTCGGATTCGCGTGCATGCTCCACGCGCGTCACGCCGGGCAAGGCGTCGACCAGCGCCACGCCATGGCCGCGCGTGCCCATTTCCCGGCGTGCTGCGCAAGACGTGTGCAGCACCACGCGCTCGGGCGCCTGAGCACCCGGCGACGTTTGACCGAAATCCACCTTGAGCACATGCAGCAGAAACTCGCCAAGTTCGAAGACGCGCTCAGCAAGCGCGCACGCCTTGGCCGCTCCCTCGGCATCGTCGTCGAACAGGGTGGGCCAATGATGCCGCATCATGCCCGCGCAGGAGCCCGACGGCACGATCACCGGCCAGGGCTGTGCAAACAGATCGAGCTGGGCTCGCGCGACTTCACGCGCCTCCTGTGGGTTGCCGCTGCTGTATGCCGGCTGGCCGCAGCAGCTTTGCTGGCGCGGAAAGTGAACGGTCAGCCCCTCGCGCTCCAGCAGCCGGACCGCATCGAGTCCGGCCTCCGGCACGAACAGGTCGACCAGGCAGGTCGCGAACAGGTAAACGTGCGCGGGGGCGGCGGGATAGTGCCGATCCGTCATGTCTCGCTCCACAAGGCGTTGGCGGCGCATGTGCAGCGCCGGTATGTTGCGCATGGCAGGGGCTGCCCGTGCGCGTTTTAGAGACATAATTGCTGCTCATACGCTACAGTTCAAATTGGTTGGGCCAATTCGCGCGCAACAAGGCAGGAGAGTGGATGATGACGGTCGGTACGCAGGCACGCGGGCGTGTGGAAACGATCATGCGCCGCATGGAAACTGCCCTGCTGGACGGCACCTGGACGCCCGGGACGCGCCTGCCGTCGGAGCGGCAGCTTGCCGAGCAATACGACGTCGCACGCAACACCGTGCGCGAAGCCATTCAAAGGTTGGCGGCGCGCGGCCTGTTACAGAGCCGGCGCGGCGCGGGCGTTTATGCCACGGACAAACTGCGCAGCGGTATTGCTTCGCCCTGGGGGCAACTGGTGGCGGATCACCCAGCGCTGCGCGACGACATCCTGGAATTCCGCCGCGTGCTGGAAGGCGCCACCGCCTACTTCGCAGCACTGCGCGCCGACGCGGCCGACCTGAAACGAATCCGCGCACTGCTGCGCGAACTCGAACGCGCGCGCAAGGCCGACGACAAGGCCGCCGAAGCCAGCGCCGACGCCATGCTGCACGATGCCATTGCTCAGGCCTCACACAACACGATGTTCCTGCATCTGCATACCAGCGTGATCGGCATGCTGCGCGAGCACATTGCCATCAACGGCACCGACATACGCGAACAGACCCCCGGCGCGTCCGAGCAACTACTGGTGCAGCACCTCGCGCTGGGTAAGGCGATCCTGGCGCGGCGCCCCGAAGAAGCACGCACCGCCATGCAGGCCCACATCGATTTCGTGCGCGACCATGTGGAGAGCGATGGCGATTAAAACGCGGCCTATTGGTTGGACCAGTGCGCCCAGGCTCAGGCTTTGGTTTGCCAATTGGCGCACCGCTTCTGCGCAAACGCATCGATGCCTTCGCAAGAACTCTAACCGCTGGCCTCCTTTGCTAAGAATCGCTATACATTGGGCGCTGCGGCTCAAGGTTCAGTGGACCGCGACAGTTGCATCACCCGGTCTGCGTAACGCGCGACCAGCCAGTCGACCAGTGACCAGGTGGCTCGTGGCCGGACAAATAGGTGGCGGCTCTCAGGAATCCAGCGCCATGCTGGGCAGAACTGGTCCGGTGGAGGGCAGCCCCCCCACTCCACCTGCTCGGCCTTTTGCAACGCCACCAAGCGCTTGAGTACGATACAGAAAAGGCCCAGCACCTCGTACTCGGCCAGCACCTGATTCGCCAGCGCGGAACCGGGAACTTGGCAACTCCGCATCGACAGATACTGCTGCCCAAGCCACAGACCAGAATGGCTCAAGCTCCAAGCGTGGCTCGGCACCCCGGCAAGTGGGGGCAGTCCGTACAGGACGGCGAGTTCACAATAGGCGAGCGCCACGACCTTCGCACCCGGTTGGACGCGCAGCGTCCGGTACTGCACGCTCGACTTTGTGTGGTCGCTCACCACGGAATGCTGGTCCACGCCGCACAGAGCGCGCAACTTTTCGAGCGTGCGCAGTGTCGTCTGCGTCGTCCCTTGCCGGACTGATTGCCAACTTGCCGGCGCGCCCTGTGGCCCCAGCTCGAAACGCAACACCTTGTGCGCAGCATCGGTGCCTACACCCGCATCACCCCAAACCAGATGCCGCAGCGCATGGCGATGCACGCGCGCGGCGTTCGTTGGGTGCGTCGCCGGGAACGTCAGGCTGTGCGGCTCCTTTTGCGGGTGCGACGTTTGGTCGACGGTCCGTGCGAGCCTCTTGCGATGCGGCGCAAGCACGTCGTCGGCCAGCTGCGCGTGCTTCCAACAAGCATCTTGGGTGACGGGCTTAATGAGCAAGGCCTCGCAGCTCTGACATGCATAAGGCGATCTCGCGATCTGGTGCCAACTCGGCAGGAGCGGGGCGGCACAGTAGGGACAGCGGATCTCCAGCGCATACTGATGCAGCGGACAGACCTTCAACGTGAGGTGTTGGAAGAGCACCGCGTGAAAGCCCAGCTCCAGGCACGGCAGGCAATAGCGAAGGTGCCGCCCGGGACTGAGCCCACTCTGCGCGTCGTCAAAGAGATCCAGTCCCGCGGCATACCAGAAATCCACCTCACTCAAGGCCAGGTGCTGCCGGACGGTGTCATAGCGTCGCGCTTGCAAGCGGTGGTCCGCCACCGCATTGAGAATCTTGCGCGCGCCGGGCAGCGTTCCGAGCAAGTCGGGTAGCTCGCAGATGTCCGGCTTCAGTCCCATGCAGAGCCGGCACCACCTCGCATAGAGGGACGCCTCGCCTAATAGCCCGCCCGCATGCGGCTCGCGTATGGGCGCCCCCCATTGCACGACGGGCTTTTTCATGATGCGCCTCCTGCATCGTCCTGTGGATGTGCGGCTTCGGCGTAGTACCCGATCACGCTCATGAAACCGGAGTCCCGCAAGCAGTTCAACATGAGCGCCGCCGAGGCAGCACGCGGATCCAGCCGTTGCACCACCACCCGTGAAAAGAAGGCAAGCACCGTGGAGCGCAGGTACTGCATCGGCACGAGGATTTCGCCGGTGATGTGGTGCTGCGTCGCGATGGCCAACAGCGCCTGCCCGATCTGCGGCGCCAGCTCGGACAAGCGCCAGCCCTCGGCATACGCGGCGGGCAACAGAGCCTCGGGGGGGCTCGGCCGTTCCGGCGAGAGCCGCTCGTCCATCTGCGCGAGGACCTCGGCGAGCTCCGAGCGCGCGATGCCCGTGAAGATGAATTCATGCGTGTGAAAGCGCCCGTGCACCTGCTGCAGCATGTTCTCGTTCCACCTGCGTGCCATGTCCTCGAGCTCGGGTTGCCCAACCAGCAGGAAAAACGGTCGCACGCGCCGGTCTAGCAACTCGTTGGCGCAGTGGATCAGGTAGCCATAATGGTCGGCCGAGAGATGCTGCGCCTCGTCGATAATGATCACTACCCGTTTGGACGACGCTTCCGCTGCTAGATGCGCGAGACGGTCATACAGTCGCGAGCGCAAGACGGCGATATCGCGGTGCGCGACGGCAACGCAACCGGACTGCAGCATCCGCTCCTGGATAAAATCGCGCTCGCGCATGGCCCGGTTGTCGGGGATGCTCCAGATCACCACGGCGACAGGCGCCGCGATGATCGATGGCAACGTCTGGGCCAGATACCTGCACGCCGCGCTTTTGCCCAACCGGGGCTTGCCAGACACCATCGCGCCCGGCGAGTCCATGCGCAGCCATCCCGCGACGGTCTTTCCGAGCCGCTCGATCACGGGGGTCCACACAATGGCATCTTCCAGTGGAACGAGATTGCCCTGCGGATCGGGTTGCTGATTGTCGGGGTTCATGCTCACCTCCTCACGACAACACGCGGAACACGGTTGGCACTGAAGATCGGAGACGCGTCCGCACCCGGCTCGGACCCAGTGGGCGCATCGGCGCGGACAGGTCGCATGTGCGAGGTGCCACGGGTACTGCCCTCGGCCACCTCGGCGATCGGCAACGTGTCCGGCACCATGAGGCCCAAGGGCGACACACCGACACCGTGCGCTAACAGGTACTGCTCCAAGTAGGCAAGCTGCAATGCCGCGTTCCGGTCGCCCGGCGCACGCTTGCGAAGCGCGTTGAGCAGGCACTCCAGGGGCGCGTCCTCGGGGTGCTGTCCGAGCTGCCGTTCACGCTTAAGGCGGCCATAGAGCTTGCGGATTCGAATGTCGTGCGGGAACCTGCCCCAGGCACCCTGGACATGCACCGGCCCGAACTCGCTTCCGGCATCGTCGAACAGCAACACCGTACGCATGTCCCCGAAATCGGGGCGTACCCACATCCGCTTACCCGTGAGGCCGATACAACGCCGCAACTGATTGCTGCTGTAACGTTGATACATGTAGTTGATGTACGGGCAGCGGCCAGATCGCAGATCAGCGTGGACCGGCACCGGGACAGGCTTGTTGAAAAAATGGGGCCGGCGCAGATGCGCGGGCAAATAAGTGGGAGCGAGCGCGCGGCTTGCCAGGCTACGGCGCAAACGCTCCAGCGGCGCAATGTAATGCGAAGCTGCGGCCGGGCTCACATTGGCGTTGGCGCAGTAGCAATCGATGGCCGCCGCCAAGAGTGTGACGGACACGCGACGCCCACCTTTGTCCCTTAAGGGGTCGCCTGGTCCCGATCCGGTCGTGCCTGGCACCTGATGCAGAAACTGTCGTGCTTGGACCGCAAAATCCGCTTCGATATGGGGCCGCTCGAGAGGCGTACCGGGACGGCCCAGCTTGGCCTTAGCGCCCCACAGACTGCTGATGAGATGCTGCACGTGATCGGATAGATGCGCCAGCGCATTGTCGAGATAGACCGTCTGCGGCACCGCGAAGCGCAATTCGGGAATTTCGGCGGCCGGGAACCCTGCCCCCGGCAAGAGGCCCGTGTTCCGCACCTCTTCACTGAGCACCACACCCGATACCGCATCCCACAGGAGCATGGCGACGTCTTCGGCAGACGCCTGCGGCGCCAAGACCAGACGGTTCGCAAGCTTTGCACCGGTGGCCACGTCGATCACCCGTAGTGCGAACGCGCGGCGCAGCGCCACTTCCTCCCAGTCGCCGGCGGCATTGGGAATCTCGTACACGCCCTCCACGTCGATCGTGACCTCGTCCAGTTCCCACGCTTCATAGGGCAAGGGCAGCCGCTTCGCCTGCCCATCGCCCGATTGGAACGCGTACTTCTTTGCGGCGTCCTCGCCATACTCATGCGCGACCCAAGCAGCTCCCTCATGCGGAATTAACGCTTCTCGCATCCATTTCCGCAGCCCCCATACCGCCTTGCTCTGCTGCTTGAGCGGATAGGCATTCTCGGCAATCCCCGCTTCCTTACAGATGCGCAGGAACGCACGGTGCGCACCCCGAAACGCGAGGCGCTTGGGCCCAGCGCTCTTGACACCCTTGCGGCTCAATTCCTTGATGAGCCGGGTTTCGATCTCCGGGTGATCGCGCAGGAACTTCCGGAACATCCCCTGGTAGCCGGCGTGGTCATTGTCGTGCTCGGTGAGCGCCTTGCATCGCTGTAGCGTGTTGACCCGCGCCCCGTCCACGCACGCGCGCAGCCCCCAGATGCGTCCGTCGGGGGCAGCCTGCAGGCAGCGTTCGACGATGGCCAGGAAGCGCCGTTTGGACAGGCCCGTGGCCGCCTGCACGTCGGCCAGCGGCCGACGCTCGAGGTACAACTGAATCCCCGTACAGAGCCGCCGATAGCGTGACCGGTTCTTTTGGCCCTTGAGAAGCGACTCGTCTGCGCTGGGCCATGTGTCGATCGCGCGATAACATTCCGGAATGCGATTCCACCCACGGTTGGGGTAGTCCGAGCGATGTTCGTTTGTCATTCGATACTCCTGGAGTGTGAGGCCGCGCCACATCGTGCCGGAGCGGCCCGGAAGCGACGTTTCGATGCCTTGCAATCTCGGCGAAGGCTTGGCCTGGATGCGCACCGAGTCGGGACGCTCGCGCACGGCCGGCCCTCCTAGCGCCGACGTACCAGCGTGTTCTCTCCATACGGCGCGGCTGATAACTCAAGACTGAGCTCGCCGGCTGCATGCAAGCGCAGCAGCGTGGCGTCCAGCAGGCTCTGCGGCACGTGCGGCCCCGTGCGCTGTCGTAGGTGCCCCCGGGTGGTCGAGTCCGCCGCGCGCAGGCTGTCGTGGACGAGGCGTTCAATCGCCGGGGCGCGATCGTCGGCATTTAGCGTCGTGCACTGCCGCAACCTGTCCAGATTGCTGAGCAACACGGGATCCGCGCGGATCTCGGCGCGCGTGCGCGCTGCCCATTGCAGGTCATGCGCCTTGGCCACCAAAGCGAGCCGTTGGACGCGCTTCTCGTTGGCTGGGGTGGATGCGGCCATCACGATCTGGATTTGCTCCGAGTGGTCCGTGACCACCAGATCGGGCCGCACGCTGAAGCGATGGCCAAGGTGCATGCAGTACAGGCGAAGCCCACCCACCTGCAGGCGCCGAACGCCGGGCTGCGCCCAGTACAGCAGCCAATTCTCGTAGTGCAGCTCGGTGGGAAAGGCAATCGGCTCGCGCCTGAGTGGGTCAATGCAGCGCAGGACCCCGCCATTGAATTCACGGTAGCGGCGATGAAGCCCGCCATACCGGTGCTCGCGAAAGGACCACATACGGCCTCCTGAAGGTCGCTGGATGGACACAGCCCGAGAGCACTGCGCGTCGAGCAAGCGGCGGGTACGACGAGGCGCCTGCATCACTTTGGAGCGCACGCGCAAGCCGATACCGCCGCGAACAGGGAGCAACTTGTCGGACTGCGGGGACGAGGGATGTGGGGAACGCGACAGGGCACGCCAGCTTGACAGGTGGCGCAAAGAGGCAGAGACTTGGTTTCAGTTCGCGTAGTTCGATGACGAGCGACCTAGTCTCAAGAACGCCTCAGTGTTTGCCGCACTGGGGCGTTTTTCTTTTCCTACCGCTGCCCGTTGTTCAACATGGCGGCATGGTCATCTCCTTGAATTCAACCTCCGGGCGCCTCGCTGCGGTCAGCGGCCGCCAGGTTTGCGAGCCAGTCCACCACGTCGAGCGTCTTGGCGTACCGCCCCCTTCGATGTTCCAGCGTGAACGTTTTTATCGGCACCGATCCGGCACGGACTGCACGGCGGAACGCTTGGGCTGACGTGTAGCCAAGCGCCGCCCATAGGCTGCGCCCACACATGAGTGGTCCGTGTTGCTCGAGCAGGTACGAAGCAACGCGTCTGTCCGTCTGCCGTTCTGAATTCGCCATGGCGTTGCCCGTCGAACGTGAAGGCTTCTATGCGATCGCATCTGATCGCCAACATGCTTGTAGCGGATCCGCCAATCAAGGCACACTTGATGACAGCAATTGTCCCTAGACACGGGGAGAAAGAAGGTGTACGCGTTCAACCCCGTCGAATGCGATCCGCTATCGGGTTGCTTTATCGAGCTCAGCCGTGCCGGTCTGCCTGGATGGCGGTCCGCGTACCGCGGTAATGTCCACTTACGGGCTTACCAAAGCCGGCTGGTCTTCGATATTGCACGCCGAGTGCTCAACGCACCCACGGGCTATCGAATCGAGAAAACGCTGATGGGGGACGCTTTCGCGACAGATGCGCCCACGCGCTGGTGGGAACGGCTCGGGCACCGTAAATTGGATTTGCCGCGCGCCCTGGCACGCGATGACCGCACGGCAACAATGTGGATGGACCGGCTCGCACGCCACACAGACGCGGCACATCGCGCTCTCGCGATGCCGATCTGGTCGCTCTCTCAGACAGATCGCGCCTCCGTCAACGCGGTCATGTCATGGCGTCAAGCGGTGGAACAGCTTGGGGTCAGCATTCCCTCTCCGCCAACACGGTCCAAAAGAAGCGTCAAGCAATACGTCGACGCGCTGTACCACCCCGTCAGCTCGCGTGAGACGTGCTGGGCTGGACTGAATGTGGCAGTGTTCTGCCTGCGCCTTGCTCAAGCCAAGGGGGACTTGAGCCACTACGCACTCACCTACGAAACCCTGATATCCGATGAATGGAAGTTCGCAATTTCTAGCCAAGCTGCAGAATTGAGAAATGTTTGGCGAAACTTGAGAACCTTCTATGACGAATGGTTCTCCACGCTAGCTGTGTCGGTGACAGATCAGACGGACTGGCGCGAACTGCTCGACGAGCTCGAGGCACACGGCTTGTCGTATGAAGTGCAAGACGGAACTCGCGCCGACGACGAGCGCTACGCCCTTGCCGAATCGATAGCCCCCTCGGGGGACGCTGCAAAGCAGGATCTGCAACTCATCTTCGTCCGGCGCAAGAACGAAGGATGACCCCGCACGTGGGTCGCCCAAGACAACTCTTCAAGACCGCAGCCCCCCGTCAAGGTCGTGATGAAAAGGTGCTCAGCTGTACCCTGCACTGGCGAAGAACGGACCAACAATGCTGACAATGGCCGTCAATTCCTGATGATTGCTCAGTTTGGCTAACGAATGCTCCGAATTGCTTCCGGGTCGGAAGGCAAGCAAACATGATCACTTTCTGAGGAGACCACGAAGAATCAATGAGTTAGAGAGCGCGCATGGTGAACGGATTTGCTATCGTCAACCAGATGCTTAACAGGCGGCGATAAAGGGGTTGGTGCACGTCGAGGCCAACCGCTCAAGCCTTGGGAATGTGGATGCGCGCTGTTCCGATGGTCGAGCCTTGGTGCTCCCGCATTGTGCCCGGCGACTGCTACAAGGCCTGGCAGACTTGGGATTGGGGTCCGGGGAACAATGGCACCGCCATAGGCACCTAGAATCCATGGAGTTCGCCATCCGGAGTCCCTATGGCATTACCCACGCAGACCGCACCCCGCCAATATGCGGTGGCCATCCGGGACACGGAGTTGTACCTTGCGCTCCGAATTACGCGTTCCGCCAGTGGTGTCTATGTCATCTTTCCGCGTCCCCAAAATCCTATTGGCGGGACGAAACGGAACCCACACGCCAGCTATCACCGGGACGGGAGGCGGCATCAAAAGAGCTGGGGCATGCCTTGGTTCAAGGCGCAACGACAGCCGCTGGACAAACACTTCCGCGGCAGCGAGACAGTTGTCGCCACTGCGCTGCAGCCCAGCCGCCCGCAAGACCCTCACTGCGACCCGAAGGATTTCTCCGCCGTCCTGGAAATCCCGCTCACTGACATCCGTCCCGACGGCAGCACGTCGGTTTCAGTCGACCTAGCCGAGCCCGGGGTGTCGCCAACTTCCTTGCTACCCGGCGCCGTGATCGTACGGCAACAGGCCTACGCCGATGGCTGGTTCCCCTGCCTAGTGGTGACCATCTATGACTCCCCCACTTCTCCGCGAGGGGTCTAACCAAGATAAGGTGAGATTGCGCACTTCAGTCCCGAGGCGGTTGGCCCTTTCATTGCTCCCCGCCCCCGGGCTTGTCACGCTTCGATCAGGAATCGATCGCGATTCTTGCCAATCCATGCAGGCGCCCTGCCGCGGCCCGACCAGGTAGCGCCCGTCTTCGGGTCCCGATACTTGGGCGGCACGATCGATTTGGCTTGTACACTCTTGCCGGCGCGCGCCTTGAGGCCGATATCTGCTGCGGTCAGACCGTACGCTTCCACGATCTCGCGAGCCCGCGCAATCGCCGCTGCTTTTTCGGCAAGGTGTGCCGCCTCGATCTGCAAATCCAACTTAGCTTTTTGCGCCAGAAGCTGTTTGTACGTTGCCACGAAACCCCCGTTTTATGTGAGCGGCAAGGATAGCCGATGTAGTCCGCACCCGGCGTAGAACGCGCGCACTCTCCACATACACCGCTACTCGATCACAGGGGCTGAACGCTTTTCAGTCACGGTAGGCTGGGAACAACACCTGATGGGCAAGTTGGTTGGTAACGACAAGGTTCACGCCACAGACCGTACCGTTGTCTCGCAATCCGCGGAGGCGCTCAAACGTCGCATGCGCGGCATCTGAAATACCTCTCGGATCGCACAGCCAATCCTTGATGTACCTCATGCAAAAGCCGGCAATGACGTCCGCCAACTGGAGACCAATCGAGTCGTGGGATTTCGCGAAAGTCAGTGGCGCCGCCGCGCTGAATTTGTAGTCGGCGTGCGGTGTAAAGAAGTTGACCGCATGCTCGCCGAGAGCTTCGGCCGCTTGCTTGTTGTTGGTCAGAATCTGGTCGTATTGGAGCTGCTCGTCGTGCACCAACTCGATCGCCGATAGGTCGCGTTTGTAGTGCCGATTGATCCGAGCGTAGATGTTCGTGAGCGAGGACAGATTCGGCAGCATCGAAACGGGCTTCCCGCGCTTGCCCGTGTCCGGCGAAGGCAAGAAACGCGCGTACGCAGTAGGAACCTTGTCGGCCAGCATCTCGTCGTAATCGCTCAACGATAGACACGTCATCTCACGGCACGCCACAGCGACCTCGCTCGCAGGAAACCGATCCAAGAACTCCAGCAAGGCGCCAAATGACGATCGAAGCGCTGCATCGGACGGGGCCTGGCAAGCGGCGATGAACGCGTCGAACACTTCCGCCGGCGTGAAGTGATAGAGAAAATCCGCAAATGCATTCTGAACAAAGTGCGCCTGCGGACTTCCCAAGATACCCGTGCTCGGCGGGAGCACATGGCTGCTAACCATGTTCATCACCACATAGAATCTCTTGTCGACGACTTCAATGAAGCACGGTGGGGCTCGATCACAAATGGCGTCGACCAGGTCACGGACAAACTCGGGCTTGCCGGTCAACGATTTGGACTTCAACTCGCCAGCCGGAATGCGGTGCGCGGACCTGATCTCCTCGACTACCGCCGCGGTCGCATCCTGGTCGTGGAGGCCGATGGCGGCAAGCGCAAAGGTTGGTTGGCCATCGAAGTCGTATGCCTTGCCGGTGCTGGTTTCGCCACCGGTGTTTCCACTCTCATCGAAGAAGAATTTCATGGTCACCCTGCTGGCCATTGGATTGGATTGACGCCAAGCGCCACAGCCGTCGAGAACTGAAGTGGCTTGCATTTCACGCAGATTCTTGCTTGAAATAGCTGCAACCGACGGGACTCGCGTGCTTAGATTAACTGCAACCGAGCTTGTATTCGACGGCCGATGTCTGCAATCCCGTCACCCCGTGCTTGTATTGGTTGCAGCTGACGGGCGCTGTCCAGCTATGCGGCTCGCGGCCTGCCCCGAGTGCGAGCCGGCAGGTGACTATCAAACCTTCGTTTGTTGGATGACCGCTCATATCCCTGCCTACGCGAGGCCCTACAATGGACGTTGCATTCTTCCTGAAACAACGGGTTGGCTTCATACGCCAGCTTTACCGCGATTCGACGTCGCCTTTCGTCGAGCGCATGCGGTTGATCGAGGAGGAGCAGCCGCCCTACGTACCGCCGCATAGCGAAAATTCGGAGCCGGCGTTTCTGTCGGACTGGATCGATGCGTCAGATTCCGTCCAGGTACTCTGCCATGCGTGCGTGTCCATGCTGGCCGGCGCGCTCCGTGTCTACTTTGAAACTTGGGAACGCGCAGCCCATATCAACGTCGACCAAGATGTGCGGAAACGCGTGTTCAAACACGGATGGCTCCGAGGGTACGAGGCTGTTTTCGCGGAGCACCTGGGCGTGAAGTTCTTGGACAGCGGCGCAGACTTGGATCTGCTTGAGCAGGTCATCCTGGCGCGGAACCGCTCACAGCACCCAGGGAGCCTGACGCGTGTCAGGCCGACGCACGCGCCGATTGAACTCACAAAGCACCGCAGTTTGTTTTTCCTGGACGATCGCGAGCGCGAGCTACTCGTCGAAGCGGAGGCGAACGGAATGGACATGGGCTCTGTCTGGATGATGGAGCCCAGCCTGCACGTCGACGCCGGCAAACTGGAAAAGGCTCTTGCCGAGGTCGAACACTTCGCCACGTGGGGGTAGTCGTCCTTTTCGTGCAATTTCTTACGGTTTCGTTCGAATTTACCTTGTGAATCAATAAGTTGGGGAAATGCTGATTTCGTAAGAGCACGTCCTTTTCGTGCCGAATCTTACGGTTTCAGGCCGCCGGCCCCGCCACCCCGAGCTGTGTCCGGTAGTCAGTCAGTAGCGTCTGCTGGGCTTCGAGCCGTGCAGCCAACCTGGCCAACTCGGTCGCCGTCTGCTCACGTTCCGCACGCACGGCCGCAAGCTCATCCGCCTGGGCCTGCACCGTCGCGCGCAACGTATCCCGTTCTGCTTCCGCCCGCGTGTGGTCGGTGCGCGCTTGGTTCAGCGCCGCCACTGTTTGCTCGCCGCGTGCTTCCAGTTCGCGGACGCGCTTGGTTGCCGCTCCAACTTCCGCAACCAGCCGTGCGCCGTCCTTGTTCAACAGCGTGATTTCGCCCTGCTTGACGATCACCGCCTGGTTGGCCTGCCGGATTTCCGCCTGCAGTTGTTGGACCTGTTGCTCATGCCGCCGCGTGTCCTGATCGCGCTGCTCCTTGCTGGCGTTGCGGAAGTGTTCCAGCGCCTGGTGCGCGTGCTGCAGCTTCTCCTCCAGTGAGCGCCGGAAGCCTTCTTGCTCGGCTTGCCGTTCAGTGAGGTCCCGGACCTGCTGCGCCAGCCGTTCGGCCTCCAGGGCATGCTGCTGCAGCGCCGCTTGCGTGTCGCTGAGCGCAGCCCGCACGTTGGTAATGGTGGCGTGAGCCTGCGCCAGCTCGGCGCGAAGCACGGCGAGGTCCGCCGACAGCCTGTCTGCTTCTGCCCGGACTTGCTGGCGTTGTGCCGTGGCAGCCGTAACCTGCTGGTCAACCACCGCCTGCGCTTCTTCATGCAGGCGCGCCGCCAATCTGCCGACCAGGTCGAGGATGGCGTCGGAGGTCGTGCCAGCCCGCTTGAGCGCTACGCCTTCCTCTTCTTCCAGTTCCTTCAGATAGCGGTGGATGGTCGTTTTCGAGCCCGTGTTGCCCAACGCGATACGTATCGCATCGATCGACGGGTGCTGCCCCTGGGCGAGCAGCGAATCGCGGGCACGCTTGATGTCAATACGACTGAGTCCGGCACGGGCCATGGCGTTAGTATTTGATACCGTATTACGTACTATGTATATACGTACCAAATCGATGCGTCAAGGTGGCTCCTCGGAGGCGGTTCCTCACACGTGATAATGGCGGATTATCACGTGTGATGCGATGTGAAGGTCACTCCGGCGCTCGCTCACAGTACAAATGATCCAGCGTCCTATTCTTTGGGCGACAGTGGGCGAACCACTCGAGTCATCGACGCGGAATCCGATTTGTTGGTGAATGATGCGCGCGCCCGCTTTTCGTGAAACTGCACTGTGCATGGCCATCGCACCGCTCAGGGCAGCAAAGTTGCACCGCCACGGGATATTGCGTCTGAATGGGCACCGCGCTCGCAGGGGCCGGGAAAGACAGGGCGATGTCAGCGGATAATGTCCCGGTGCGGACTGTTCTGCCCTGATTCCGGGGCAGCTGTATTTTCACAGAATTGCAACATTCTTGACTTAGCGTGTTCCCCGGCACACGGGTACTAACCCATTGTGGTGACAGATTTTTGACACAATCCGTATCGGTGTGCCCCCAATGCTAGTGGGTCGTAACGACTGAATCGGGTGGACGAGTGGCCTAACTTGACTGCATCAGGATGGCATGAAACGGGGGGGAAGATGGTCGCAGTGCTCAGTCCTGGGCCAGGAGGGACCAGGACGCGTGCGCCTTAGGGGCTACCAGCGCAGGGCAGTCGCACTAAGCAGCCTCGGTAGCCGATCAGTGGCGTCTTCTAGGCTTCGGAACGAGAAAATGCTGACACTACCGGCGAGCTCAATCCTGCGCCAGCGCATCGATAATTGGGCAAGTCGCATGGCCGTCACCTGCCTCGCACTGCCGTACCAGTCCGGTCAACACTTGGCGCATCGCGGCTAGGTCGGCCATCTTCCGGTCGATCAAGTCCAGTTTGCGCGCAGCCAGTGCATGCGTTTCGCCACACGCAGACGCTGCATCGAGCAACAGCAAGGTGCCCACCTCGTCCAGCGTGAACCCCAGCGCCTGAGCTCGTTTGACGAAGCGCACGCGCCTGATTTGTTCCGAGGCGTAGCGCCGATGGCCGCCTAGGGGTTTTGACGGCTCATCCAGCAGGCCGCGCCGTTGGTAATAGCGGATCGTCTCCACATTCACGCCGGCGGCTTCCGCCAGCCTGCCGATGGTCAGGTCTGTAGCCATCACTTTCTCCTTGATTCCGTACCTAAGTACGGAATCTAGACTAACACTTGAGCAAACAGGTTCAAGGAGTCGGGCATGCAGTTCTCCGGGAAAGGCCCGCTGGTTGCGGGCGTCCTGGCCGCCATCGGCGCATCGGTGTGCTGTGTCGGCCCGCTGGTGTTGCTCGCACTCGGTATCGGCGGCTCATGGGTGAGCAGCCTGACGGCTATGGATCCGTACCGCCCCGTGTTTATCGGCCTGACGTTGCTGTTTCTCGGGCTGGCCTTCCGCAAGCTCTACTTGGTGCCGCGAGCCTGCACACCGGGTACGGCCTGCGCTGAGCCACGCACACTTGAGCGGCAGCGGCTGGTGTTCTGGGTCGTCGCCGCCTTGCTGCTCGGCCTGTTGGCCGTGCCGTGGCTAGCCCCGCTGTTCTACTGATTGGAGACACTCATGCGCAAACTGTTGCTGGCCATATGCGCAGCCTTGCCTCTCACAGCACTGGCCGCTGCGCCGAAAACCGTGACTCTCGACGTGCAAAACATGACGTGCGAGTTGTGCCCCATCACGGTCAAGAAATCGCTGCAAAAGGTGCCCGGAGTGAGCGCTGTAAAGGTCGACTTCGGCAGGAAAACGGCCACCGTTACCTATGACGCTGACACGACCCAACCGGCAGCATTGACCCGCGCGACGACGAACGCAGGCTATCCGTCCACCCTGCAGAAGTGACCCCGTCATGAGTGCAGTCACCCTCGAATCCGTGCTGACGTGCCCGCACTGCGGCTTTGCTAAGCAGGAAACCATGCCCACGGACGCTTGCCTGTTCTACTACGAATGCCTGCACTGCAAAACGCTGTTGCGGCCCAAGCCAGGGGACTGCTGCGTGTTCTGTTCGTTCGGCTCGGTGCCTTGCCCGCCTGTCCAACTGCAACGGGGATGCTGCGGCTGACCTGGTCCCAAACGAACGAGGGCGAACCATCCGCGGCACTAAGCTTACGGAGCGGCGAGCCAGCGCTTGCGTAGCCAAGCACCGATAGACAAGGCGCCGGCGCCGCGGCAAAGCAGCACCAGTGGAGCGGCCCCCTGAATCGCTGGACACAGTCACCCACTTAAACTACGGGTACGTAGAATGGGCCATCGTCGATATCTGGTCGCGCGCGACTCCTACCAGGCCCCACTTTGCTGCCCGGTCCAAGCAAGATTGGCATCCCGCAACGGGATGCAATGGCACAATGCGCGTGTGTTTGCGCGTTCGGGAGCTCATTGTGCGGGTACTCGTGATCGAAGACGACGTCAGCATCGCGACCAATCTCTACGACTACCTTGAGAGCGCCGGTTACGAGGTTGATACTGCGTCGAGCGGCCCAGCAGGCCTGCAACTGGCGCTATCCCAATCGTGGGATGCCATTCTGCTTGACCTGGCGCTACCGGGCATGGATGGTCTGACGCTGTGCCGCAGGCTGCGCGAGGAAGCGCGCCGCGATACACCCGTCCTGATGCTGACCGCCAAAGACACGCTGGATGACAAGCTCACTGGATTCAGGCACGGTGCCGACGATTACCTGGTCAAGCCGTTCTCGCTCAAGGAGGTCGGCGCGCGGTTGGCCGCCCTAATCAAGCGCTATAAGAGACAGGTTACGCAAACGGTCCTATGCTGTGCGGACGTGCGGCTTGACCTGACGACACTTTCCGTCGAACGTGGCGTTCGCCCTATAAAGCTGCCGCCCAAGTGCCTGCTGTTATTGCGCATCCTGATGCAATCCCCGAACCGCGTGTTCAGCCGCGTCGAACTCGAAACGCAGATATGGGGCGAGGAGCTTGGCGACAGCGACACTCTTCGTGCACACGTCTATACGCTGCGCCGCGCTCTGACCACTCACGGCGAAGTGAATCTCATCGAGACCGTGCATGGTCTTGGCTACCGGCTGAATGTGGGCGATACCGATGCGAAGTAGCCTGCGTTTCAAGGTCGCGCTCGCCTTCTCAGCGCTGACGATCCTCCTGCTGGTCGCTCAGGCGCTGGGCGTGAAAGCGCTTGCCGAAGCGCAGGAAGAGAAACTGATCGCGGCGCTGATCCACGATGACATCGCGAACCTGCTGCAGTCGTACCAGAGCGATCCGGCTCTGCTGCCGCAGTTTGACGCGAGGATGAATGGTTATGTGTCGACCGCGGGTCGGGCGACGGTCACGTTGCCCGCAACGGTCAAGGAGCTTTCCGCAGGCACTCACGAGATCATCGTCAATGACGAGGAGATCCACGTCGTTGTTGTCCCGCTTGGCAATACACGGCTGTACCGGATCTACGACTTTGGCGCCTATGAGCAGCGATTCAAGCGAGTCATCAACGCACTCATGGCCGGCACCGGCGTCTTTGCGCTGCTGACGATCTGGCTTGCGTACGGCCTGTCAGGTCTGCTGGTGCGCCAAGTGGTGGGGTTGGCGCAGCAAGTCAAAGTGCTTTGGCTCGGTGGCGGATCGGCGTCGATCAATCCCGGCAAATACGACGAAGTAGAAATCACCGAGCTGGCCAACGCGTTCAACGCGTACCATCAACGCATGGCCGACATGGTGGAGCGCGAGAAGGCGTTCACCAGCAACGTCAGCCATGAACTTCGCACGCCTCTTACCACCATCAAGACAAGCTGTGAACTGCTCGAACAGGACACGTCGATCGGTGGAAAATCGCGCGCACGACTGCGTCAGATCGAACAAGCGACCGACAACATGCGCGAGACGGTCGATGCGCTGCTGATACTGGCAAGAGAGGAATTGGCAGAGCGCCAGGAACCGGTGGGCATGACACGCATGATCGAAACAGTGCTGGCGCCCTTCGTGGACAGCCTGACTGCAAAAGGTGTCAACACGGTGGTCGACGTCGATCTCTGCCTGCACATCATGGCAAATCGTTCCGCACTTGCCATCGTGCTCTCGAACCTGATTGACAATGCGATCCGCTATACCGCGCACGGGCATATTCGTTTCTCGTATGAGGACGGTTGGCTGCAGATCGAGGATACGGGCGCAGGCATTGCCCCGCAGGCGCTGCCGCATGTGTTCGACCGGTTCTATCAAGCGGCCCCGCAACAAACGTCGACACGCGGCATCGGTATTGGCCTGTCGATCGTGAAAAAGATATGCGACCGGTATGGCTGGGCCATCGATCTCCACAGCGAGCCCGACCGCGGTACGCGCGTATGGTTACGTCTGCCCCTGGCGACCCCAGAAGCGGCACGACCTGGAACGGATCCGGCTCGTTCTTGACAAAAATTTCACAAGCAGTGGCGTAGCATCCGGGCCTTAAGCCGCCAAACCGGACGGCAGCAAGACCAATGGATGTCCAAATGCGTCGAGCATTGCCGATTGCTTTCACCCTGCTGGCGGGTTGTGCGACATACCAAGCACAACCGATCGCGCCAGCCCAGCTTGCCCTCCAGTTCCAGGAGCGCTCGCTTGTGAGCGAAGATTTGCGCGCCTACCTCTCCCGCGAGCTCGGGCAAGACGTTCAGCCGTGGCCACCGGCGCGCTGGAACCGAGAGATGCTTAGTCTGGCAGCCTGGTACTACAGCCCGGCGCTCGATATCGCGCGCGCCCGGTGGGGTACAGCCAAAGCCGGTATCGAGGTTGCCGACAAGATTCCGAACCCGGTCCTTCAATTTCCTTTTCAGTACTCGACGCCCAACCCCGGTCCCGGCGCGCCGTTCACGACCGGCCCAGCGCTCGATATCCCGATCGAGACCGCACACAAGCGGGGTTATCGCGTCGACCAGGCGTCGCACCTGTCGGAAGCCGCGCGCCTGAACATCGCGAATGAAGCATGGAAGGTCCGCTCGCAAGTCCGCGACGCGCTGCTCGCGCTCTATGCCGCACGCGAGCGTATCGTGTCTCAGTCGCGCAAGGCGGAGGCCGAGCGGGAGATCGCCGCAATGAGCAGGAAGCGCCTGGCAGTCGGTCAGTTCTCCCGGCCCGACGTCGATGCGGCGGTACTCGCCGATACCCAGGCGCAAAGCGATCTGGTCGCAACCCGCAGCGCTGAACAGGACGCCCGTGCCCAACTTGCGGCAGCGATCGGCGTGAGGGCGGCTGCGCTCGATGGCATTCGGTTCGATCTCGACGCGTTCGGCACAGCGCCGCCTGCGCCGCCGGCTGCCGACGCCCAGCGCGAGGCAATCTTCCACAGGGCCGACCTGCTCGCATCGCTTGCCGGCTACGCCGCCGCCGAGTCGGCATTGCAGCTCGAAGTGGCGAAGCAGTATCCCAACATCCACCTCGGCCTCGGTTATACCTACGACACCGGAACGAACAAGATTGCATTTGGCCTCGCCGGCATCGCGTTGCCGATCTTCGACCAGAACCAGGGCGGCATCCGGGAGGCCGAGGCCAAGCGCAAGGAGGCCGCCGCCCGAACGGCAGCATTGCAGGACACCATTCTCAGCGACCTCGATCACGCGCTTGCCCGTTACCGCTCCAGCCTCGAGGCGATGCGCTTGTCCGAGGCGTATCGGACCGACGCCCGAAAGCAGCTCGATAGCCAGGCCGCCAGCCTTGCGGCCGGCAACACGGACCGTCTGACGTACGCACAGGCGCAGGTCGACTATCAAACAAGTGAAATTGCCCATCTGAACGCTGTCGTCGCCGCCCAGCAGGCCGCCGGCGCACTCGAGGACGCCATGCAGCGAACCCTCGGCCAAGGGGTGATGGATGCAACCCCAACCGAGCAAGAGACACGGCAATGAAACTTCGACTGATTCTTTTTTCCTTCGCCTCGCTGGCCTTGCTCGTTGGCGCTGGATGGTACATCCATCAGATAGTCGCAAACTCGGGCGCCTCCGCCCCCACCGTGGCCACCCAGGTCGCTCCCCAGCCGAGCGTACAAACGGTCAATGGCGAAACGGTCGTCGTCATCAGTCCTGAGGAACAGCGCGCAAGCCACATCATGGTGACACCGCTCGTTGCCGTCACCGGACAGCGCGCTATTAGCGCCTATGCGACCGTCATCGACCTGCAGCCGCTCTTCGACCTGCACAACCGGATGGCGGCTGCGCGAGCAGACGTCGGCACGTTTGCAGCGCAGGCCGCCAATTCGCGCGCGCAGTACGCGCGCACCCGCACCTTATTCGAGGATGACCGCAACATTTCGCAGAAGAGCCTGCAGGACGCACAAGCGCTCATGCAAACGGATAACGCCAAGCTGCAATCAGCCAATGCGGCGGTAAGCGGCCTCGATGCCACGATGCGCCAGCAATTTGGCGATGCCCTCACGAACGCGGCGATCACGCCGGCGTCCGATCTGTTCCTGCATTTGCAGTTGGGTCGCGCAGTGGTGCTGCGCGTCACGCTGCCTGCGAGCTACCGCGATGTGGCACCTGCCGGGATCACGATCGAGACCCCCGAAGGCAAGTCGGTTCCGGCTAGCAAACTTTCCGCGTCGCCACTCGCCGATCCTGCCGTGCAGGGCAACCCATGGTTCTACATCGCCCAGCAAGCGCTGCCAGCGGGTACGCGCACGAGCGCGAACGTACCAACGTCGAGCCAAGTGAATGCCGGACTCCTGATTCCAGAGCAGGCGGTGGTCTGGTACGGCGGCCAGACGTGGGCCTATGTGCGCACCGCGCCCGATCGTTTTACGCGCCGCTATGTGCCGCCGGCTGGAGAAGGCGACCAAGGCTTCAAGGTAACCTCCGAATTTCACGCCGGCGATCTTGTGGTAACGCAAGGCGCTCAATTGCTGCTCTCCGAAGAACTGAAGCCGCAGGGCATCGCCACGGCCTGCAAGGATCCGCCCGAGTGCGATGAGTGAGATTGGAGCACCCGCTTGTCCGGGTGCACCCCCAGCCATATCCAACGCGAACTCAAGCCAGTCCATGCTCAACGCGATCATTCGCTTTTCGCTGCGCTTTCGCGGCGTCATCTACGCGCTGGCTATCGTCGTGGCCTGCTACGGCCTCTATACGCTCACGCGCGCGAAGCTTGATGTGTTCCCGGAGTTCGCGCCGCCGATGAGCATCGTCCATACCGAAGCGCCGGGGTTGACCAGCGAACAAGTCGAAACGCTCGTGACGCAGCCGCTTGAGAACGCCCTGGGCGGTATGGTCGGCTTGCAATCGATGCGCTCCAGGTCGATGCAGGGTCTTTCCGCGATCACGCTCGTCTTCGACGATCACACGAACGTGTTGCAGGTCCGGCAACTCGTCACCGAGCGCATCAACGGGATGGCGGCAACGCTGCCAACGGGTGTCATGCCACCCAGGCTCCTGCCGCTCACGACGACGACCAGTGTCGTGCGAATCATTGGCATCACGTCAAAGACGCGCTCGTTGATGGACTTGTACGACATCGCACAGTGGACTGTCAGGCCGCAGCTGCTGAGCGTCCCCGGCGTGGCTGACGTGATCGTGTTTGGTGGCGACGCGCGCCAGATGCAAGTTCAGGTGGATCCGGCCAAGCTGATGCGCTATGGGCTGTCGGTCCAGGACGTCATCGCAGCAGCGCGCCTGTCCACCGGTGTGCGCGGCGCCGGGTTCATCGAGAACAATAATCAACGCATCGCCGTCAACGCCGACGGCCAGATTGCCACACCGCAGAAGCTCGCTGGCGTGGTGCTGCGCTGGAGCAACGGCACGGCGGTGCGCCTTGGCGATGTCGCAACCGTGGCCTGGGGCAGCACGCCACCTGTCGGGGCCGCCTCGATCATGGGTCAAGCCGGAGTGCAGTTGGTGCTGGAAAGCCAATATGGGACCAACACGCTGGCCATCACGAAGAGCATCGAAAAGACGCTTGACGCGCTCGGGCCGGTCCTGGTCCAGCACGGTGTCGAGGTAAACGCTGGCGTGTTTCGTCCTGCCAATTTCATCGATACGTCGGTTGGCCACCTGCGCACGGCGCTCATCGTCGGCGCCGTTCTGGTGATGGCAGTCCTATTCCTGTTCCTGCTCAATGTACGCACCGCAGTGATTTCCGCCGTCGCCATTCCACTCTCGCTGCTCGTCGCGAGCATCGTGCTGACTTCTTTGGGCGTGAGCCTGAATACGATGACGCTTGGGGGCCTTGCGATCGCACTCGGCGAGGTGGTCGATGACGCGATCATTGATGTCGAGAACATCTACCGGCGATTGCGCGAGAACTGCGCGCTGCCGCAGCCGCTCGCCGTTTTTCGCGTGGTGCTGCGGGCCTCGCTGGAAGTCCGTAGCGCCGTGGTGTTCGCCACCTTCATCGTGATGCTGATCTTCCTGCCGTTGCTGACGCTCTCTGGCGTGGCCGGCAAGCTTTTTGCACCATTGGGCATCGCCTACATTCTCGCGGTATTGGCCTCGCTCGCCGTGGCGCTCACGCTCACCCCTGCGATGGCGCTTGCACTGCTCACGCGCAGACCGCTCCCGGCGCGCGAGCCGCACTGGATTGTCGGGCTCAAGGCAAGCTATACGGCCCTCTTGATGAAAATCGAGCAGCACATGAAGGCGGTCACGGTGACCGTTGCGCTGATGTGTGTGACCGCCCTCGCCGCGCTGCCGTTCATGAGTGGCAATTTAATTCCGCAACTGCGCGAGGGACATTACATCGTGCACATGGGGCTCGCACCCGGAACGTCACTCGAGGAGTCGATGCGCATCGGCACCCAGATATCGAAAGCGTTGATGCAGGTGCCAGGCGTGCGCCTCGTAGCACAGCGCGCCGGCCGGGCCAATAACGTCGTCGATCCGACCGGCGTCCAGCTCTCGGAATTCGAGATCGATCTTGAGCCGATGAGCGCTTCGGACCAGAGCTGGGCCTTATATCGCGTTCGGCAGGCGCTCGCGCGCTTTCCAGGGCTGACCACGTCGGTCAACACGTTTCTTGTCGAACGCATTGACGAGACCATCTCAGGGGCAACTGCGCCGGTTGTCGTCAACGTGTTCGGCAACAACCTCGATGTGATCGACCGCACGGCCCAGGATATTGCGCGCCTGATCGGGGCGATCCACGGCGTGGCAAGCGTGCAGGTAGCCTCGCCACCCGGTATCCCTGAGCTCGACGTGAAGCTCAAGCCTGACCAACTGAGCCGCTGGGGCTTCAGGCCGGTCGAAGTGCTCGATGCGATCCAGGCTGCCTACGCGGGCGTCACGGTATCGCAGATCTACCAAGGCAGTCGCAGCTACGATGTCACGGTGGTACTTGCCCCGTCAGCACGCCAGACGCTCGGCGACATTGGCGCGCTGATGCTGCGCAATGCAGACGGACTTGCCGTGCCCTTGCGCGAGCTCGCGACGATCCGCCAGGTCTTCGGCCGTTACCAAATCGCGCACGACGGCGGCCAGCGTATGCAAACGGTATCGATCAATCTTGGCAGTCGGCCGGTCAGCGATTTCGTGGGCGAGGCGCAAGCGCGTGTGAACCACGAAATCAAGATGCCCCCAGGGACGTATGCCGTATTCGGCGGCGAAAGCGAAGCGCGCGCACAATCGCAGCACGACCTCATTGCCTATGGCACGATGTCCCTGATCGGTATCACGCTGCTGCTCTTCCTAGCGCTGAAAAGCCGCCGGCGTGTGCTGCTTGTTATGACCAACCTGCCGTTCGCGCTGGTGGGTGGGGTGTTGAGCGTCGTGGTCGCAGGCGGTAACTTATCGCTTGGCAGCATGGTGGGCTTCGTCACGCTCTTCGGCATATCGTTGCGCAATTCGATCATGCTGATCAGCCACTACGAACACCTCGTGCACGTCGACGGCCTTCCATGGAGCATGGATACGACGGTGCGTGGGGCATCGGAACGGCTGGTGCCGATCCTGATGACCGCGCTTGTCACCGCGCTAGCCTTGCTGCCGCTCGCCGTCACGAGCGGTGCGGCGGGCAACGAAATCGAGGGGCCCATGGCGATCGTGATTCTGGGTGGCCTGATCACGTCCACCGCGCTCAACCTGATCGTGCTGCCGACGCTCGCTCTGCACTATGGGCGCTTCGAGCGCGACATGCTTGCCGAGCCCGACAGAGCTGCCGGGGGCATCGTGACGGGTGGCGAATCGTGAATGAGTCCGCCGCTACCGAACAGCTCCCCGGCGGCTTGCGTGCGTCGGCGGTGGAGCTATCGCGAGCGCAATCGCTAAACAGAGCGACAACGTGCCGAACGTTACGCGCGACGATCAGCAGCTCACTGTGGCCGGCCCGACGGCATAAGCGGCGGGCTCGACAGCTTGCAGCACCACAAGCCAGCGCAGCCGCTGATACTTGGCGGAAATGCCATATTCACTGCGCAGTGAGTATGCGTCTACCGGATGCCCCTCTGGGTGGCGGTGCCGGCGGTCTGAAACCGTGAGGCACGAAAAGGACGCGCTCTTGCGAAATCCGTGAATTAGCAACTTGTTGATTCACAAGGGAAGTTCGAGTGAAACCGTAAGAAAATGCACGAAAAGGACGGCTACCCCACCAACCCGGCGCCGTCCTTATGCAACTGAGTGATCTCGCCCTGCTTGACGATCAGCATCGGGTTGTCCGGCGCAGTTCCGCCTGGAGTTGCTGAGCCTGTTGTTCGTGTCGGCGTGCCTCCTGGCCGCGCCGCTCCTTGCGGGCGCTACGGAAATGCTCCAGTGCCTGACTTGTGGTCCAACAAGCGCCGGAAATCCTCATGCTCAGCCAGCCCTGCGGGGAGATCCTGGGCCTGCTGCGCCAAGTGCTTGGCCTCGATGGTTCGCTGTTGCAGAGCGGCTGGCGTGGCGCTGCGCGGCCGACACGGCGGGCTGCTGGTCGATCATCGTCTGCGCCTCTTCATCCAAGCGCGCCGCCAGCCGAGCTTAGATCCTGGATGGTGTCGGAAAGCGAGCCGGTACGTGCCAATGCCGCGCCTTCTTCCTCTTCCAGTTCCTTCAGGTAGCGATGGATGGTCGTCTTCGAGCCGACGTTGCCCAAGGCGATACATAGCTCGTCGATCGACGGATGCTGCCCCTGTGTGACCAACGAATCGCGGGCGCGCTTCACATCCAAACGGCTCAGTGCGGCACAGGCCACGATGCTCCTACAACTTGATACCGTATCTCGTACCAAATAGAGGCGCCTGCTAGCCTGCAGGACGCAGCAGCATCACTTGGGACGCTGGGACGGCAAACTGGCCGCAATCCTGGAGATTCACGTAGACGCGCTGTCCCTCTCGCACCTCTTCGCCTGGCGAGAGCGGCACGATAAGATGGCGTTGTCGCGTAAGCGTGTCCCCAGCACCGTCTCGACGGTGTGAGAGGAAGTTGCCAGAGTGATCCCCACCAAATTAGTAGTGGGGACCACTCTGGCAACAGAAGCACCGAAGAGACGTTCACGTAGAGGCATCCCGAATTACCCCCTTGAGTTCCGACGGCAGTTGGCCAAGCTGGCCTGCGAGCCAGGCGTATCGGTGGCGCGTCTGGCGATGGAGCACGGGCTGAATCCGAACCTGGTCTTCAAATGGCACCGAGCACTGCGTGCTGGTGACGCTTTCGCGTCCGACGATGTCGCAGTCGGTATCCTTCCCATTACAGGAAGGCCTTCGCTTTTTCCGTGTTCCTATACCCGCAACGCCAACAACGTTCCTTGCGGTTCGCCTGCCTTGGGAGGCAACGTTACGGGCTTACCCTGTTCCACATGAGTTTCAGAGCGGGTCGGATCCTTCCTATTCGCCGGCGGCGTTCCGTCCATGATGGTCCAGCACACAAAGACCATGCCTTGCCGCTTGCCGTTTGGCTCAAGCCTGTCAGCACATTTGGCTTGTTCAATGATGACGACGTTTAACGGAAGTTCACATGTGTTGATCGTTACCGCTCGTCCCTAGCCCCTCACCGCCTCTGTGCTGGCAGTTTCCACGCCCCTCGCGGGACCGAGTACCGGCTAATCCGGCGGGTACGTTGTCCCCGGAGCTTCACACCGAGCAGTTGCCCGCTCAGCATGTCCGGGTAGGGAACGGTTGATGGAACAACCGGTTTCATCGATAACTTACCTCGTGAAACAGGAACTCATGCGACTTTGCAGGTCGCACATGCGCCTTCATCCCGAAGTACCAGTTGCCGCTCTTCTGGGTCGACTGCATCTCTGGGTCGCGCTCACCGGTGCCGTTCTTGGTCGAGCTCGGTGCCGAGATCAGCGTCGCATCCACCGCCGTACCTGCCTTGAGCATCAGGCCTTTCGCGCTCAGCAGGTCGTTGACCGCAGCAAGCATCTTGGTGCCGATATCTTGCGCCTCCAGCAAATGACGAAAGCGCAGGATGGTGACCGCATCCGGCAAGCGGTCGGCATCGACGTTCAGTCGCGCGAATTCGCGGTACAGCGGCGTGTCGATCAGCGCCTCTTCCATTGCCATATCGCTGAAGCTGAACCAGTTCTGCATGAAGTGAATCCGCAGCATGGTCTCGATGGCAAAAGGCGGCCTGCCAGTCTTGGCGCGAGGACTGTGCGGCTCGATGAGGCCCACCAGTGTGGTCCACGGAACGACGCGCTCCATCTCAGTCAAGAAATCGCGCTTCCTGGTGCGCTTGTTGGTCCAGTCCAGACCCAAGGTCGTCTGTTTCATGTCCACCATCATGCCGCCACCGTGTGCTCTGCGCCAGCGCTCGCGTAAAGAGTTTTGAAGCGGGTCCTTAGGTACGTCGACGTTTTTCTCCATGATCGCGTAGTTAGCGTCGACAACGGGATTTCTTGTTTTGGCGGCGCCTATTGACATCGGCACGTGTATTTGACGGATGCTTTGCTCCGCGTTTTCTGCGCAAGTACCAGGCGAAGCCTATGAGCAGCGCAATCCATGTTACGAAGACGAGCGCCATTGTCGCCAGCACGTTGACTGGAAGGTCTGCAACCGACATGTTTCTCACGCGTGCCACCCATTGGGCAACACCTCACTGCGCAAGGGTTCGACTGGAGATTTCCTCGACATGTGCAAGGAGCCGACTGCACTTCGCCAAACGCTTTTTGCGCATTCACTTATACGGCTGGAATACGGTTGCGTTGCCATCCAAGCCGACCAGCAAGACGTTATAAGGCATGTGTCGATTGTCATATGCAGGGCTGTCCATACCTGGCGCGCCAATTGGCATGCTAGGGACCGCCAGTCCAATCGCGTATGGACTCTCCCGCAGCAATCGCCGAATCTCACGGGCCGGAACATGGCCATCAAGCGCATAGCCTTGAACAAGGCCGGTGTGACAGGAGGCATAGCGCGCTGGCATGCGGACTTTTTGTCTTGCCTCGACCGTGTCTTCGACGTCGTGTACAACCACTTCGAAACCGTTGTTCCGCAAATGCAAAAGCCAATCCCGGCAGCATCCACACGCTGGTGTCTTCCAGACCTCAATCTGGGTCTTGGATGCAGTCTTTTGTGCCCAAGCCAAGGCAGGCAAAAGCACCAGTCCTGCAATGACGGAACGCCTCATTGCTGAGACAGTCTTGATACCCGATAGTCTTGTCATAGTACTTATTCTCGTGCAGCCAAAATCGCCTAGGTTCCCGGCGGCGACAGCACACCAAGCCAAGCGACCGCAGCGAGAATCACTACGGCGAGTCCCGCCTCCATGCAAAGGCTTCGGCGCAGCGCTATAACCGCGTCAGAGTGGTCGCCTACGTCCAATGCCGTCTCCAGCTGTGGACTCAATCGATAGCGATTGGCCGCTGCCAAGCCCAGCATCGCTCCAAACAGGGCGAGTTTGAGCAGCAACAGACGCCCATAAAGGGAAGAGAAGAGTCCGTCAAGTGTCGGGCCTACGATCAGCCAATAGTTGAACACCCCTGTCGCGAGCAAAGTGGCGACAATCAACGTCCCAAGACGGGCAAAGCCATTGGACGTATGGCTCAGAATCTCGACCGCTTCCGTTGAGGCCGCGTGCCGCATGGAAGCCAGGAGCACAAACGCTGCTAATGCGCCGACCCATGCCCCAGCGGCCAGGACGTGGGCAATATCGGATGCAAGATGAAGATATCCCGTCGCACCATCGTGCATCGCCCCGTGCCCAGCCCAAGTGACGGTGACGAGCGCCACGGCGCCCAGGCCGGCACACAACCCAAAATGAGGTATCGGGCGTTTTGCCAACCAAGCAACGACGACCAGGCAGCTCACTAGCGCCACCAAGCGCGCAATCCAGGCCAGTCCGACCGTAGTGGTGGTCAGGATCATGCCGAAGATATGGCTAGTTAGGGCGCCATACTCGGTGGCACCGGTCATGGCTTTGGCCATCACCACGATGCTCCACAGCGACAGGAGGATGCCCAAGGCGGCAGTGGTTCCAACGGTGCAGACGTATCGACGCGCAATCGCCGATGCTCGGTGATCGGGCCGCAACGCTTGCACGCCGAACAGCGAGACACCGAACAGGATCGTCAAATCCAGATACAGCGCAAACCGCAAGGCGATATTGAGCCAATCGTCTGCCATGGTTTTACTTGACCTTAAACGAAATATTCCCCGTCATGGGGTGAGTGTCCGATGAAACTGCGCGCCATTCGACTTTGTACGTCCCGGTCATCAAGGGCTTGGCAGGCGTGATGACCATTGTCTTGGGGTCGTCGCCTGCTGAGACGTTTGCAGCAACCTTCATGGCATCTTGCCCCGACATGCCGGGCATTTCCGTCATCACCAGATTTGCCCCCGAGAATTGCGTCGAGAGACTCTCCGAGAACTTGAGCTCGATCTTTGCCGGCGCGGCTACTTCGGCTTTGTCGGCGGGCGTGGAAGACAACAGCTTGGGATGCGCAAATGCAGCCGTGCTGGCGAGAATGGCCGAGGCCGCGACAACAATGCTGGCAATGTAACGATGGTTCAACATATCAATACCTCCACTGGTGGTGAAAAAGAAAACGACTAGTACCAAACTCGCAGGCCTGCGACAAACCGAGTCTCGCCACTGCGGCCTCCATCAGCCCTGATCATATTGGCCGTGTTGCCAAACGTCTGGTACCGCTCAACGCCGATGTAAGGCGCGAATTGCCGGCTGAATTCGTAACGCAAACGCAGTCCGACGCTAGCGCTAGACAGGCCACTGCCGATCTCCAGAACCGGATCATTTTTCCCATAGAGGTTCGCCTCCACGCGCGGTTGTAGGATGAGGCGCTGGGTCAGCAGCAATTCATACTCCGTGGACAGCCGCAGCGCAGTACGACCACTGTTACCAACGTATGCCGTGGCCTGGATGTTGAACCAGTATGGCGCCAGACCTTGCACGCCAAAAGCCGCCCAGTTCCGCGCTGGACGCCCCGAGCCGACGTCGTTTCGGATCCCAAGCTGGGTGTCCCAGAACGTCGTGATCGCGTGCCCCCACAGCAACTCGGTGCGCGCCTCCTCGAGTCGACCTTTTTTCACATCGCCTTCCGCCTTCAGCACAACCTTGTTGTAAGTGCTTCCGTACCACGCTTGGGCCTCATAAGACGCGGCATTGGAGTTGGGCCCCCGCACCCACTCCAGGCGATCAATTAAGAACGATCCGAAATTGTGTTCATCGGCCATCATGAGTTGGCGGGTGTTGCTCAGCGCGTACTTGCCAACACCCAGTTGATATCCACCCGAGTATGCATTCGGATCCCGTGCATCAGGTGGCGCCGAGCCGCCTTGCATTTGCATCGAGCCATGGTCCATGCCCTGCATCGAGCCGTGGTCCATGCCCTGCATCGAGCCGTGGTCCATGCCCTGCATCGAGCCCTGATCCATGCCCTGCATCGAGCCCTGATCCATGCCCTGCATCGAGCCCTGATCCATGCCCTGCATCGAGCCGTGGTCCATGCCCTGCATCGAGCCCTGATCCATGCCCTGCATCGAGCCGTGGTCCATGCCCTGCATCGAGCCGCGGGCTGCTGGCTGAGTGTCGGCGCCCGAGCTTGGCGCCATGGTGTCGTAGGTCGCTGTAGATTCCTGTGCAGATGCGGCGCTGATGCTGACAAGGGCCAAGGCAACTGCCAGTGCTGTCTTAACGTGCTTATGCGTGGTCATTTGACTTGTCGATCCGGGCTTAGGCGACGATCACTTCACGGAACATACCTGCATCCATATGAAGCATGAGATGGCAGTGCCAAGCCCATCGGCCAAGAGCGTCAGCCGTGACAAGGAAGCTAATGCGCTGCGCGGGCTGCACCGGAATCGTGTGTCGGCGCGCCAAGAATGTGCCGTCCGGCGCCTCAAGTTCGCTCCACATCCCATGCATGTGCATCGGGTGCGTCATCATCGTATCGTTGTGAAGAATGACGCGAAGACGTTCCCCATAGCGAAAATGAACGGGGGTCGATTTGCCGAACTCCACTCCGTCGAGCGACCACGCGTAGCGCTCCATATTGCCGGTCAGATGTAACTCCACCTCGCGCTGAGGGCTGCGGGCGTCCATAGGGCCGCCGATCGTATGCATGTCCTGCAGGACCAGCACACGTCGCCCATTGTTGCGCAGCCCTATGCCGGGATCGTCGAGGTTGGTCCGCGCCATATCGACATGCATGTCGGTGCTGGGACCGTACTCTGTACGCGCATGACGGGCTTTCTTGCTCGGCACCTTCAAGGAGTTTGCGGCATTGCCCGGCATCGCTCCATGCTGGCTGTGAGCCATTGCCATGCCGCCATGGTCCATGCCAGACATGCCAGACATGCCAGACATGCCAGACATGCCAGACATGCCTCCCATGTCGCCCATCATATCCGCCATCGTCAGCCATTCAGCCTTGTCGACCGCTGGCACAGGGGCTTGCACGCCCTGGCGCACGGCCAGAGTGCCCCGGGCATATCCGGTCCGGTCCATCGTCTGCGCGAACACTGTGTGGGCCTCATCCGTCGGAGAGACCACTACGTCGCAGGTCTCGCCAGGGCCAAAGCGGAACTCATCGACCGACACCGGTTCGATATCCTGTCCGTCAACCTGCACTACCTTCATCTTCAAGCCCGGAACGCGAACGTCATAGAACGTGTTGCCGGCGCCGTTGATGAAGCGCAACCGTACCGTCTGGCCTGGAGAAAATAGACCGGTCCAATTCCCCGCTGGCGTCACGCCATTCATGAGGTAGGTCAGCGTCGCGCCGGAGAGATCCGCCAAATCGGTCGGATTCATGCGCATCTGGTTCCACATCTGCCGTTTGTTCATGGCAGATGTCCATCCCTCACGGGAGACATCGCGAAAGAAATCGACCACAGTCGGCTGGTTATAGTTGTAGTAGTCGCCTTGGATCTTAAGCTTGGTGAGGACGCGCATCGGATCCTCGTCCGTCCAGTCGGAAAGCAAGACGGTGTAATCGCGATCGGCCCGCACGCGGTCCTCGCCAGCGGGATCGATAACGATACCGCCATATAGTCCTGTCATTTCCTGGAAGCCGGAGTGCGAGTGGTACCAGTAACTGCCACTCTGCTGGACCTTGAAACGATACGTGAATGTCTCGCCCGGGGCGATGCCGGAAAAGCTGATCCCGGGTACGCCGTCCATCTGGAACGGCAGAATGATGCCGTGCCAATGAATTGACGTGGGCTCCGGCAGACGGTTGGTCACCCGGATGGTGACCGTGTCACCTTCACGCCACCGCAACGTTGGGCCAGGCAGCATGCCATTGATGGTAGTCGCCATGCCTGGCTTGCCGGTAAAGTTCACTGGGGTCTCAGCGATCACCAGATCGAATTCGGTGCCCCGCAGCACGGGCGCGGTGCCAAAGGCTGTGCCCTGGGCCTGCGACGCCCGCGCGGGCATCCCGCCCAAGCCCAGGCCAGCGATCACCCCTCCGGCGGCCAAGCCTTGCACAAATCGCCTCCGCGGAAGGTTCGGAAGCACCACGCCCATTGCACGATTGCTGCGCATCTCTTTATTCCTTGCGTAAGTCCCTGATGAGATTTGTACGGCAGGAGCAGCCTAATCACTCCAAGGCTACCTTAACCTGACCGAAACATTACATATTGGTCAGGTTGGTCAGCAACCATGCCGCTCCATGTACGCTACACGATACCGGTCGCACTTTTCGTGCGCCATAAGTAATAAAGAGACAGACATGAAGCTCCTTGTTGTCGAAGACGAATCCAAGACCGGCGAATATTTGCAGCAGGGGTTGTCGGAAGCCGGCTTTGTTGTGGACCTTGCCCGCAATGGCTTGGACGGCCGACATCTTGCAATGACGGGCGACTATGACCTCTTGATTCTTGACGTGATGTTGCCCGATCTCGAAGGGTGGCAGATCCTGCACGCACTGCGCTCAACTGAACTGGCTGTGCCGGTGCTGTTTCTGACCGCGCGCGATAGCGTCGCTGATCGGGTCAAGGGCTTGGAGCTGGGCGCGGATGACTACATGGTCAAACCATTTGCATTTGCGGAATTGCTCGCGCGTGTTCGAACTCTGCTTCGACGAGGCAGTGCGCCATCGCTTGCAGAACGCATCCAGGTGGCCGACCTGGTGCTGGATCTGACTCGCCGTCGTGCTTCCCGTGGCGGTCAGCGAATCACGTTGACCAGTAAGGAGTTCTCGCTGCTGGAACTGCTAGCCCGCCGTCATGGCGAGGTGTTGCCCCGGTCCCTGATCGCCTCCCAAGTCTGGGACATGAATTTCGACAGCGACACTAACGTGATCGACGTCGCCATTCGACGCCTGCGCGCCAAAATCGACGATAACTTCGAACCTAAATTGATCCATACCGTCCGTGGCATGGGCTATGTCCTCGAAGGTCCGGAGGACGGGGAGTAATGAGGCGCCATTCACTAACGGCGCGGCTGACCGCGTATTTCTCCTTGTCATCAGCGGCCATGTTGTTGGGCCTCGGCATTCTGATCGCCCTGGCCATGGAGGAGCATTTTGCAGTGGAAGACTTTACGGCGTTGGGCGAGAACGTGAACGTTATTCGCCGGGTGGTTGAGAGTAGCTCTGCACCCGAGGTCTCTAGTCGGCTCAACGACGTGCTACAGCACCGCACGGATCTGATTGTGCGAGTCCAGGCGCCACAGGGTCAGGCCTTGTTTGCCACCCCCGACTTTGACTTTGCGGAGGTGTTGGCCGTGCTACGCAAGGCAGGCCGTCATTCCGGGGCCCTTGTTTGGCAGCAGGGCGACAAGCAATACCGGGGGGTGCATATGCAAGTGCCGCTGCGCGACGACGGTGCGCTGGATGTATTGGTGGGCATCAATACTGAGATCCATGCGCATTTCCTACGCGCGTTTCGGAAGACGTTGACGCTCTACATCGCATTGGCCGCCCTGGCGAGCGGCCTATTTGGATGGTGGGCGGCCCGGCGGGGGCTGTTGCCGCTGCGCGCGATGGCTTCGCGGGCGAAGTCTGTGACGGCGGACCGCCTGGACGAACGGATGCCGGTCGATATGGTACCGGTCGAGGTTGCCGATCTTGGCGTGACGTTGAACGGCATGCTCGCGCGCTTGCAGGGCGATTTCCAGCGACTCACCGACTTCTCGACCGATATCGCACACGAGCTACGCACACCGATCACCAACCTGCTGACGCAAACCGAAGTGGCTCTCTCACAAATTCGCGAACCTGCAAAGTACAGAGACGTCCTTGCTTCAAACGTAGAAGAGCTGCAGCGTTTGGCTCGGATGGTGTCGGACATGCTCTACCTGGCCAAGATGGAGCACAACCTGACGCTGCCCAGTGCCGAGATGATCGAGCTTGCCGGCGAGGTGCGCGCACTCTTTGAGTTTTACGACGCGTTCGCGGAGGACAAAGCCGTGCAGTTGCAAGTGGAAGGACAAGCGCAACTGCGTGGCGATCGGCTCATGCTCAGACGCGCCTTCAGCAATCTGTTGTCGAATGCGATACGGCACACACCCAGGCGCGGCCGTGTGATCGTTTCCATCACGCCAACCGAGGAGGGCCTCGCCGTGACGATCGACAACGACGGCGAGGCGATTGCTCCCGACGTGCTGCCGTTCATCTTCGAGCGCTTCTTTCGCGCAGACAAGTCGCGTGCGCGCCCAGAATCGGACGGAGCAGGCCTTGGCTTGGCTATCACCAAAGCAATCGTTCTCGCCCATGGGGGAACCATTTCTGCCACACGCGTGCACGATCGCACTCGATTCACCGTCCGGCTGCCGATCCGCTGCTGAACTTTGGGGGGGCACGCTCGCTGACATCATCCGTCAGGTCGGCCCCTATGGCGGCCAATGTGTCGTGCAAGCTGCCCGAAGTCTTGCGTGAGCATGACGCCTTTGAAAGGTTGTGCGTGCATCACAACATGGCGATAACGCTTCCCCGTCAGGGGCCAGGCCCAGGCTTTTTCCTTGCTGTACATGCAGCGTGCCATTCCGGCACGTCGGCAATCAAGGAGAACCCAAATGCCTCACCAACACTTCCAAGCCTGCATCGACGAATGCGCCGCGTGTCGCGTGGCGTGCCTGCACTGCGCCACCGCCTGCTTGACCGAGAAGGACGTTCTGACATTGAGCACCTGTATTCGGCTGGATCTCGATTGCGCTGAGATCTGCGAAGCCGCCGTGGGCGTGATGGCGCGAGGCAGCGCCCAAGCCACTGCAATATGCGAGCTGTGCGCGAAAATCTGTCAAGCCTGCGCCGCCGAGTGTGCCAAGCACTCCCACGAGCACTGTCAGCAGTGCGCGCGTGCCTGCGAGACATGCGCCGACGCCTGTCGTGCCGTGCATTGAAGGTGGCATACCGGATCAATCTCGCTGATCTGTCGCACTTGTAATACGAGGGTCACGTTTCTGTCAGCCCCAGCCTTCTACACTGCATTGGCATAGCAGTGTCTTGTTTCAACTTGAAGAAGGAAAACGCGATGAACATCCTGAAAAAATCCGCATTGATGGGGGCAGCGTTGCTGGCGCTCGGTATCAACGTCGCCAACGCGTCAATGGCTACCGGCGCGCGCGACCCCTATACCGATGGCGGTCACGCGATGGGCAAGCGCGACCCCTATACCGATGGTGGACGCGCAGCGCGCGACATCTACACCGATGGCGCGCATTCGATGGGCACACGCGATCCCTACACGGACGGCGGTCACCAGTAACTGAAAGCTCAACCCCGGAACACCCCCTTCCGGGCTTTCCCCCTCACCCCGGAGCGCACCTCCGGGGCTTTTTTGCACGTCGAGGCATTCGCTGCACGTGCTCGCTGGACTGACTCATCAATCCGCTTCAATCGCTCTAGTGCCGCGCACTCTTGCTCGCCGACGCACGATAGCCTTCGTGGCGCTTCCGGCCGATGAGCATGTGTAGGGGAACGGCCGCAACAGCGGCGATGCCCATCACAAGGTGCGCAGTCTTTGCAAGACCACTCCAATCTTCGGGGCCGTAATACAGACCATAGGCGCTGATGGTCAGCAGCAAGAACACGATTCCCGTCAACGTGCCGGTCACGCGGTTGCGGCGCGCGACCCACGCGAAGCGGATGTGCTGCGGCAGCATGGAACCGAAGAGAATCAGGCTGCAGAACGCAAAGGCGCCGTGCAATTGCAGTATCTGGCGGACGACCGGCGCATCCGCCCATTGAAGCAGGTCATGCAAAACTGTCCACACCAGTCCAGACACCGCTACCGCTAGTAATACGGCGAGAGCAAGCCAATAGTGATACGGATGCAAGCGGATGCCTGTCCCTTTAAGCGGATGTCGATGCGAGGATTGCGTCATGATGCAACAACGTGTGCGTGATAACTCGATAGCGCGCGGATCGTGGAAGGGGCCGTCGTGCCCGCAAGCATGGCAACCTTGGTAAGAGCGTCCGCCCAGATACAGCGAGGAGCGATAACGGTGACAGTCCGCTCTGCGCAGGGCGCCTCCGTCAGTATTTGTTGCGATCGAATGGACTCAGTACCGGGAGGCAATCCGAAGCTTTCTGCGAAATAGTGACCGCTGGTGGCCGCGGCCCCGTGGGCGAGCATACCGAGTAATTCCAGCCGAGCCGGCGCGTTGGCACTGCGTACGTGGATGGGCTGCGCATGTGTGCCAAAGACGCGCAGATCCCCTCCAGCCGAAACGGCACCACTGCGGATGCCGTGGTGCCGTAAACTCAGGACGGCCATGTCGACGGCAAAGCCTTTGGCGATGCCACCGAGGTCCAACCATAGCGGGCGCCGCTTGCCGATGCGATTTTCACCGAGCGTCACCACGTCCGCAATCCGCGCGTCGACTTCCGCTGTCGGCCCCGCCGGGCGGGGCAGAATC
>NZ_ASZV01000063.1:0-13509 GCF_000442475.1 Ralstonia sp. AU12-08
GGGTTCGTCTTGAGGGTTCGCGACCCGGCGACCCATGAGGAGTTTGCTGCCAAGCTTGCAGTCCCCGGCGACTACAAGCAGCCACGGCTCGAGCAAGAGCTGCTGTATACATCCAAACTTCGTCCAGCTAAATCGCTCTTTGTTTGCCCGATGTCAGTCGGCCTTTCTGCGCCGCCGCCGGGTATGCCGGATGCCGAAGAAGACTTTGTTTGCTTTATAGCCCCCTGGGTTACGGGGAGGACCTTGGAGCAGTATCTCCAAGAGGACTCGCTCGAGATCGATTTTGTCTGCAGTGTAGCAATGCAGGTGCTTCGAGCTATCACCTACCTCAAGCGGGTTGAGTTGAAACATGACGATCTGCACGTGGGCAACGTCATGATTTCTCAGGTGCCAGCGGAATTGGCTCTGCTCGCTGATGACGAGCATCGATTGGAAGTATCAATTATCGATTTGGGTAGTCTAAAACCATCCAATCAGACTACAAGCAAGAGCCGAGACGACAAAATCTGTTTTGTTCAGATATTGGTGGAGCTTTACAACGGTCTACATCGGAACCGTCGTGTCGCCTCCAGTCACCCTCACTTCATGCGCCGGTTCCTGCAGTTCATCGAAAAGTTGGTGGATGAGGACCAGGCGAGGCATTTTCCGATTGAGAACCAAATTGCCCAGGAGTTGCAAGTTCTTCAGCGTGAACTCGAAGAGGTGGAGATTGATGAGTCAAAGTTCCAGCCGTTTGAGGCCATTTCGGCCGAGCATTTAGCCGACGACGCGACGCTGCTGGAGCTTTTCGTTGAAACATTGCCGTGGATGCAGGACATCCAGGAGCGTAAACCTATCGTGCTCACTGGTCCACGCGGGTGCGGTAAGTCAATGATATTCCGCTATCTTGCAGTAAGAACACATTTGGGCTTACGTGCTCAGAATGCGGAACGCGGACGTGCAAGCCCTTTTGACTCTTTTGGGGTATATATCAGTTGCGCTGCACATCTTCAAAACAACCTTAGCTGGTTGGCTCGCAAGGAGGGGCGCGCTGAGCAGAGGGCGCATGAGATTGCAACTTACTTCCAATTGATAGTTGCTCGTGAGCTTCTAAAATCTCTTGGTATGGCCTATGCCGATTCAGTGGCGAACCGCGCTTTTCGACTAGATGAAGCTGGTTTCGATAATATCGTTGCACTTATCTCGTCGTACTTCAGTCGTCCCGTTGAATCGGCAAGACTGACCAATCGCAGTCGCATCCTTCATTTCGCAGATGACCTTGATGCCTTACGGGTTCAGCTCCATGGAACTTTGCTTCGAGATGGCGAATGGAACGATCATCTTCCGGATACGTTCCTTGCTGATCTAACTGGAAAGTTGGGATCTGTCTTCCCTTACTTCAAGAGGCATCAAGTGGTATTCCTGTTGGATGACTACTCGTCAAACCGAGTGCAGGAAGAAATTCAACGAATACTTAATAAGATAATTTTTGAGCGCGTTCCAACTCACTACTTCAAGATTTCCTGCGAGAAGTTCGGTTTTGATCCGGGCGATATCGATGGGGTCACACTAGAGGAGACGCGCGAGTTCACCACTATCGACGCAGGTAGCCGAGCTTTGGCGGACGTCGATGATCATGCTGCGAAACGGTTTGTGACGAACCTGATTGATCGACGGCTGAGCAGAGCTGGTTGGGCGGGGCGGGCAGAGAAGCTTATTGGATCTTCGGAACCATATGCTGATGATGTTCAGCTTGCCAGCTATATTCGCGAGCATGGCAGTACTCAGGGGCGTCGCTACTACTATCATGGGTTGCACGCTCTTGGGCGGCTATGGAGTGGCGATACCGCCACGGTTTTACAGATCGTTCGTGAGATGTTCGTCAAGGGAAGCGTGCAGCGCGATACCACGGCACCCATTACCAAGGCTGCTCAACACGAGGCGATCGTTTCTATCTCAAAGGCGTTCAAGGAGCGCGTGGATGGTTTGCATCCATTCGGAGCGCTAATGGCCAAGATTCTTGGACAGTACGGAGCGGCCGTCCGTGACGTGATGGTTAAGGGGCGACTGAACTCTGCGAAGGAGCCGTATCGACTTTACCGTCTGGAGATGACCAAGGATGAACCGAGATCGACGATTGCCTTGTTACGTGATCTTGACCCAGAGCTAGGATCTCTCGCGCGCGAGCTTCTCCGGCGAGCGATCTTTATTGAGCTACAAGACAGTCGCGCCAAGGAGGGGCTTTCAAAGCAAACTATGCGTTGGGAGTTGCGGCGAATATTCAATCCAGCATTCGGACTTTCGCTCAAGCGTGATAGTTATCTAGGGGTGCGCGACATTGAGGAGCTGCAAACATTCCTGACGGCTCCGGAGCGTTTTGCGGATCGAGCAAGGATGTCGTATGCCACCAAGAGCGGCGCGGATCGGTTCAGTGGGGAATTGTTCGAGGATACAGATGACTGACAAGCAGGCTTTCGTCAAACGAATTTGCTTTGACGATGTACAGGTGTCTCTTCCCGAAGTTGAACCGTGGGATGGAGATGAGGTTTCTCCCGATCTGCTAATTAGTGCCCTTGGTTTTGAGGATCGAGCTTCCGCTATCCCCCAATTGTTCGCTGAGCGCTTACCTCAGGGTGGGGCGGCTATTGCCTTGCTAGGTTGCTACGACATCAATACTCAGGACAACGAGGGTAATGGGGATGCCATCCGCGGGGCTCTGTCGCGTTTTTGTTCCGAAATTCGCACCTTCAGCGCCGAAAGTCCGCATGAGGTGCAATGCGCCGTGCAAGCTGCGCTGCAGGAGCTTCGGCAAAGCCGACAGAAAGTTCGCGTCGCTTTCGATATTAGCGGCGCATCAAGTACGTTGATCCTGTCCGTTCTTGCAACGCTCATTCCACAGGCACCGCGACTCGTACTCGACATCGTCTACGCAGAGCCAGAGGAATATGCTCCTCCGCGCTTCGAATATGAATCGAGGCTCGAGGAGTTGGTCCAAGAAGCCTTGTCGGATGGTGACGACAGCTCGTTTGCCGAGCAAGGTGTCTCCGATGTGGACGTCAACGAGCTGTATCCTGGTTTGAACGCAGAGAATCGCCCTGATCGAGTTATCGCGCTGCCCTCGTTACGCACATCTCGGTTGGTGCGCTGCCTTGCTCACATCAGCGATCAGCCACTTGTGTCGCCAGTGTCATCCATCTTCTGGATCCTTGGTGAGCCACCCGCGTCTTCCATGAGGTGGCGATTGGATCTGCAGCGTCGAATCGTAAATCGTCAGCTGGCAGTAATGGTAGGTAAGGAGCCTTCTGATACGACCGCTCCGTCACTATGTGAGCGCAACCACCATACTTGCAGTACGCGAGACTATCGCCAGACATTGGGCACTCTGGTCAGCCAGATTGATCAAAGCGCGGGATCGAACGTCTGGCTCATTCACATGGGATCGAAACTGCAGGCGGTTGGCGTCGCACTTGCGCTGCAGGTGCGTAACGAGGTCACAGTTCTGCGGGCGCGCCCAAAGCAGTTCAACGCTGGCAAGTACTCCAGTGGCGTTGGGACGCTGTGGCGATTGCACTTCGAAGACTTGGCAGGGGTTCTTGGCCGACTTCAACAGATCGGCGAGCTGGAATTGGAAACGAAAATTGAGACGTCACGTGAAAGACGTCCAAGTTGTTAGCGCTGTTTTTTTTGCGCTGTGAGAAGGTCCCATTCTTGGACCTTCTCGCGCACTAGATTTTGTGCATCGACTTCGCGCCAATCTGGGTAGCGGTGGGATCGAGGTACTGCCCATCGTTGCTTCCAGTAATCCGAGTACTCATCCACAGATAGTCTTTGGGGGGCTCCGAAAGAACCGCCTGCCATGCCAGAGTGGAGGTCGCTGACTAGGTTGAATAGATAGACTTCACGTTGCACGCCATGTGCAAGTAGGTCCAGCGGTAACCCAAGCAACATCAGCGCTTTGGTAACGTTTTGCCAGCGAACCTTGGGGCCGTTTCCATATCCGTTGGGTGTCAGCTGTCCATGGGCTACCAGCAAATCGCACATGCGATCGTAGAGATGCTCCAAATGGAGCATCCCGAATCCCTTCGTGTAACCAATCGGCTCCGCCAGCAGACGGCTATCGTATCGCAGGCGGTTGTACTGCGCGCTCTTGCCAAACGCGCTGGTCGTTGTAATCGCTACGAGCGGCTGCTGGATTTGTTGGCGTTGCATTGTCGTGCGCTTCGCCGCGTATCTTAGCCAGTACGCCTCCCGGATTGCGTCCGCTGCGAGTAGTCCCGCGCAAAGCTTGCCTCCTAGCAGGAAGCTATAAGGCGGGATCGCGCCGATGGTGTAGGCGTCCATCGTTTGGTTGACCAGCTCGAGTTTCCGACCAGCGGGAAACTCGAATAGTGTGTCTCGGCAGGCAAGGTCTGCCGGAGGGGATTGCAGTCCCAGGATACCAATCAGGCCGCCATGGGTTTCGTCCACTACAAGGAAGCGTAACCTGCGGCCGTATCCTTTCGAGTACGGCATGGACCAGCACGCACGAGCCAACGTCCACAGCTGCTCTTCCTCTGTCGTTTGCACCAGTCGGAGCGCGGGCTTTATTGCATGAACATCGATGTTCTGGCCGTTTTTGAACCAGTGACGGTGGCGCTCGAACAATGCCGCAAGCTTGCCACTGTATCCAATTCGCTCCCCAAGCCCGCGGGCAGCAACATGCAATCCTCGGACAAAGTCCTTGTTGCCGAACGTCAGAGCGTTGGTGCAGGCGGCGTGGGCTGAAACAATATCTGCGGCAAGCTGTTGTTTCCTAGATTCAAGCCATATGACTGCGCCTGAAGGGGCATGGAATGCCCCTTCAATGAGATTGGACGGAGTTCGGCGCACGTTACTGGTCATGGGGCGCTATTTGGCCAGAGGTGCGCGCGGAAGTCAAGCATGGGAAAAGCAACGCTAGTGCCGTGTCTCAGCATGCGACTTTCACGCGTGTAGCCTCATCGCCCGAGGTAATGTGCGGCGCCGCAAGAGTGCCTACCAATCGGTGTGATTCCCCAACGATGGGTTACGGGGCTATATCTCAAGCACTAATCCAGTACTGAAGGCCTGATTTTCCGCTGGGTGTCCTTTCGGTGCATATCCCCGTGGATTGCATATAACGCGACATGCGCCGACGCTGTAGTCGAAGCTGTCGTGCATATGGCCATGAATCCATAGATCGGCCAGTTGGACCACATCATCCATGCGGCTGGCATATGCAGACGTCAGCGGATCATCTTGATAGCGCGACGAGACACTCTTGGCCGAAGGGGCGTGATGGGTAACGACCACCCGCCTGTGCTGTGAAGGGGACATTAGTTCCGTGCGGAGCCAGTCGCGCGCGACGTGGTGCATCCGTGTCGTATCCCGCGGTTGCAACTTTCTGAACACCCCGTGCGATTCAAAACGAATGGCCCCGGTGAAGTCGGACATGCCTCGACCAGCGTAGCCTTCGGCGGTACGCACGTTTTCTTCTGTACCCCCGTACAAAGCGAAGTCTGTCCAGAGCGTGGCACCTAGGAACTCTACGTCCCCGATCACGAATCTATCCATGTCGAGGAGATGAACGTTCGACGTTGCCGCGCATGCCGCCCGCAGATCTCGCAGCACTCTGCTGTGCTCGCCTTTGTAGAACTCGTGGTTGCCAGGCACATAGATGACCGGCAGGCCACGACTCTGGGCTTCAATCCAAGGCATTCCTCGCTTGCCTATATGAATGTCACCAGCAAGCACGATGACATCAGCGCCCGTCGTGTCGATGTCGAGGGTAGTGAATTCGAGGTGCAGGTCACTTAGAACCAGGAGATTCATGCTTACTCGTGACGTCCTGGCTCACATCAGGAGGGATGTCGCTTGGGGCCGCTTCAGATTTTGCCTGCGGCTCTGGTTGGCGTCGGATGTAAGCCGGTACGATGCCTTGCTTTTCGAGGCGGCGTACTGCCGCGGCAACTGCCGCGTCCGCGCGCGTCAAAAATGTATCGCTGGTCATGAATCGGCCGAATTTGTCTGCCGGCATGGCTTGCTCCATTTGTCCTGCCCCCCAGATTACTCCGTCCACGCCTTCGCGGCAGCGCGTCTCTCCACAGGGCGATTGCAATAGCGTAGGTCGCGGGCATGGTGATTCATTGCCCCTAGGCCCGCTCACCAGATTGTCGGTCTGCCACGAAGCCGATCGCCTGCCGCCCGGCGCGCCGCGGCATCTTGGGCGCGGCGACGTGCTTTCCTGATGCCATCGCAGTCGCAAAAGCATCCTGGACCAAACGATGTGTTGCGCGCAGATCTAGGTCGCTCCGTCCTGCCAAGGCTTCTGCCGCGCTGGCGTCCAACTCAATGCGCTTGCCGGTGGCACGCTGCAGCCGCTGCACCTCCGCCAAAACAAGCAGCAACCGCTGCTCGGGCTCAGGTGCCGGGATGTCAAACACCTCTACGCGGCTCAATAGCGGGGAAGGCACAGCGTTGAGATCATTGGCCGTCAGGACGTAGATGATCCGACTGGCGTCAAACGCCATATGCAAGAACATGTCTTGGAATGTGCTTGCTGTCTCGGACTCAAGTAGATCCAGCAGTACAGGAGTTACCGGGTAGCGGACATCGCTACCAATCTTGTCCACTTCGTCCAAGATGAGCACAGGCGTCGCCGAGCTGCCACGGGCGAGCATCTCAATAACCATCCCAGGTCGAGCGCTGTGCCAGGCGCTATCGCCGCCCGTCAGTTGGAAGCTTGCCTGGGCACTTCCAGCGGACCACTTCCGCATTGGCACATTCAGAAGCTCTGCCAACTTCAGCGCAAAGTGCGTTTTTCCAATGCCTGGTGGTCCTGTCAGCAGGATCGGCCGAATCCGGAAATCCTTTGTCCGCATCGCACTGTTCAACGTGAGATCAATCCTGAGCTTCTCAATCGGCTCACTCAGGTTGCCGAACACGCTCCGCGCCGTTTCGAGCTTCTTCAGGGCAGATCGAACACGAGGTAGTGCGCGGTAGCCCTCATTGCTCCCGGCTCGCTCCAACAATGTCTCGGCGCACCGCCGCTGGCTGCGGTCTGCACCTTGCATGTGCTCGTTGGCGAGCGCCAGCGCTTCAGGCCCAAAAACCTGAATATGCCGGGGCCGAGCACGGCGAGGAGCGGGAACCACTTCTGCCGGCGTCGCCACAGCCGGTCCAGCAGATGAGGATTCATGCTCATCTTCTTTTATCACCGCAAGGTCCAGTTTGGCTTGTCGGGCAGCCTCAAGGACGGTGTGCGTGTTCGAGGGGATGAGCAGATGCCATGCCGCCGCACTACGCTGCTCGGACAGATCCCCTAAAGGAACAAATCCAGGTGGGTGCTCCGAAGGTTGCCGGGGAGCAGACATGATGATTCTCCATACGCGAATCAATGGCTTGCAGCCGCAGCCATCGAACCCGGCAACGCCGGGAGCCGAAGAAGCCCGAGGTCAGTCAGCTATTCGCGAGTGAGTTCGCTCTGACGGAGCGAACGCGCGGCTGCCGACATCGACCGCTGGGGTCGATTGGTGACGGCAGGTGTCTTTGGCAGCCATGGAGGTATGAAAGGTGTGATGCGGCTCGTGTAACCACGTTCTTGAACCATACAACACCAGGTAGGCTGAGGCTATCCGGCGAAGTACTGGACTTGGTTCGCAGCCGCGAACGTTGTGGTCGGACGACGTGATGGGCGGATGCGCTGCGCATCAAATGGTGCGGCGCATCATTTCGTAGAGCCGAAAAAGTGAGGGGAATGGCTCTGTAGTGCGGCTTCTCGCTGGGTAGCACCCAATCCAAACTTCGATATTTTCTAATCTACTTCGCTATTTTCTAATTATCTTCGCTACGCGGACAACGTCGATCAATGCCGGAACATTCTACAACTGGCGTTTTGGAGATGTCACAAGAAAAAACGGGGAAGGTTTTCACCCTCCCCGTTCGTGCGGCTAAAAAGCCTTTCCCGCTTGCTGCCTGACGACTTTTCACCATCATTCCCAGCTGGGTTTCATAGTGATTCTGCCGTCCAACCAATAGCATCCCATCAGCTTCAGCTCGTAGCCAGCTCGATGCAAGCGGCTCAGCCGTTGTATCCAGGCCGGCAGTCTGAACCACCAGTGCAACATCAGCGCAGGGTAGGCATCCGAGATCATCCAAAGACGCCCTTGGCAATTGTGCGTTTTCGCATTGCACCAAAGCGATCCCACACACGTGCCTTTTCTGGTGTACAGCGTCATCGACCAAGCTGCGTCTGGATGACTCGGAAGCGCGTCCAGAACAGCCCAGATCGCACCAGCTCCTCTGCCGATCTGTATTGCGCCCTTCATGATCCAGGAACCATATGCCTCGCTGCTCTCAGGGCGAAAATCAGGCCCTTCAGACAGGCAAGACAGGTTCAGCTCGACTTCAGGGATAAGGTTTGCAGACAACATGATGGCCTCCAATGAAAAAGGCCACTCGGGAGCGTCAATCGACGCCCCGCGAATGGCAGAACGTCGATCAACACCGGGCCATTCTATGCCTGCGATTTTGCGGAGCAAACAGGTATTTTTTTGCTGGTGATGCTGCGTCGTTTTCCGTCTGCAGCCCGGCCGTCAATTGCCACCCTGGGCGTCTCCCTGCGCTTCGCTTCGGGCCGGGCTCTCGTGCTGCGCATCGAGCCAGGCTGTGCCTGTCTCGCCCCGCCAGTGGCGGGCTTCCATCCCTGACGCTTCCGCTGGCCAGCCAGCGGTGCACCCCCTGTTGTGGCGCTCCTTCCAGGAGCGCAGTCCGACGAGCGGCAGCAACGACCGCGCCAGGGCCAGACCCGCGCCAGCGCTGCGCACTGTCACGTGTCTGGCTTGTCCTGTCACGGCCCTTGCCACGCCGCGCGAGGGTGCCGGCATCCGCCGCGCCAGCGCGCTACGCGCACTGTCACGTCGGCCGCTTCTCGGCCCCCTCGAAAACCGGCAGCACACAGCCCGTCAGCCGCGTCTGCATCCCCCCACAACCCCCGCACCTAGGGTGAGGGGGACTTGTGGGGGGATGCTTTGACGACGCGGCCGACAGGCTGTGTCTCACGCTGCCATCACCCCACCCTTCCCCAACCCCTTCCCGTGAGGGAAGGGGCTTATCTCCCCACCCCCCCGCCCGCCCCCAGGGGCGGGAGCGAGGAAGGTCCGAGCGAGAGGATCGCTCTCAACAACCTCTAAAGGAGATTCACCATGTCTTACCTGTCGCTGCGCAATGCCAACGTCGTGCGCTCCAAGACCCCGCTGGCCGATGACGACATCCGCCGCGTTGCGCCCTCCATCTTCGCGGACGGCAAGCACGAAAGCCGCTCCGATCGGTATACCTACATTCCCACCATCGACGTGCTGAACGGCCTGCGCAAGGAAGGTTTTCAGCCGTACATGGCAATGCAGACCCGCGTGCGCGACGATGGCAAGCGCGAACACACCAAGCACCTGTTGCGCCTGCGCCATGTTGACCACGTGGTCGACGTGGGGCAGGAGGTGAACGAAATCATCCTTTTGAATTCGCACGATGGATCAAGCGCGTACCAGATGCGCGCCGGTGTGCATCGCTTCATCTGCTCCAACGGCTTGGTGGTCGGCGACGATTTCGCGGACATCCGTATCCCGCACAAGGGCAACGTCATCGATCAAGTCATCGAGGGCGCATTCACTGTGCTCGATACCTTTGAGAACGTGAACACGCAGCGCGACGGCATGAAGGCGCTCACGCTCGACAGTGGCGAGCAGCAGGCTTTCGCGCGTGCCGCGCTCGCCTTCCGCTACGACGAGACGGTGGCACCCGCACCCATCACCGACACCGATCTGTTGAGCGTTCGCCGCATGGATGATCGCGCGCCCGACCTGTGGACCACGTTCAACCGCGTTCAGGAAAACATCATCAAGGGCGGTGTGCGTGGCCGCAATGCGACCGGCAAGCGCGTTACCACGCGCGCTGTGAACGGCATTGACCAGGACATCAAACTCAATCGCGCTCTGTGGGTGCTCGCTGAGGAAATGCGCAAGCTCAAGGCCTAGCCCATCGCGGCCAGCGCCCGGGCGGGCGCTGGCCGCTTCCCCTCTTCTCTCATTGGATACCCATCATGCAACGCAACCTGATTACCGTCCCTCTGTCCCGCCTTGTCGAATCCGACGCCAACGTGCGCACCGGTGAACTGCCGAACATTCCCGCACTGGCGGCCTCCATCCGCGTGCACGGCTTGATGCACCCGCTCGTCGTTACCGAAGTCAAGCAAGGCCGCAAGACCTGCTATGCCGTCGCCGCAGGGCGTCGGCGCCGCGCCGCCATGGAACTACTGCGCGATCAGCGCGCGATTGATGCCGATCATGACGTGCTGTGCCTCGTTGCGGAGAACGAATCGGAGGCGTTGGAACTGTCCACAGCGGAGAACATCGAGCGCGAAGACATGCACCCCGCCGACGCCTATGAGGCCTTCCGCAAGATGGTGGACGCCGGCACCAGCATCGAGGACGTGGCCGCGCGCTTTGGCGTCACGCCCGCAGTCGTGCAACGGCGCTTAAAACTCGCCAAGGTATCGCCTGCGCTGATCGCCGCCTATCGTGCCGAGGATATGTCGCTCGAACAACTGATGGCAATGACCGTCACTGACGATCACGCTGCGCAGGAACAGGTGTGGAACTCCCAGCCGCACTACGAACGCACGCCGGAAAAGTTGCGCCGCGCGCTGCTCGGACAGGACACCGTGCGCTCCGATAGCCCTCTTGCCGCCTATGTCGGCAAGGATGCCTATCTCGCGGCGGGCGGGCGCACGCAGGTGGACTTGTTTGAGTCCACCGCCTACTGGCTTGATGGCGCGCTCACGCGTGATATGGCACTGGCCAAGATGGGCGCGGAGGCCGAGGCGATCCGCGCCGCCGAGGGCTGGGCATGGGCGCTGGCGCTGCTGAATCCGAGCTACAGCGATATGGAGGCCTTCGGGCGCGCGCCGACAACCCTGCGCGAACCGACCAAGAAGGAAGCCGCCACGATTAAGAAGCTCGACACCCGCAAGACCAAGATCGAGCGTGACATGGGCGACATTGAAGAACGAGGCGAGGAAGAATCCGAGGCGTATGCAGCGCTGTCCGACGAATGGGACCGCATCGAGGGCGAACTGAGCGACCTGCAAGACCAGATGCAGGTGGTGGCCGACAAGAGCCTCGCGGGCGTTGTGGTTCTCTTCCAGCACAACACCGTCAAGATTCTGCGCGGCGCGATCAAGCCCGACGACCGCAAAGCCGCCGCCAAGATCGAGCGGGCCGCCACGCGCGCCGCATTCGGTGCCGGTGACGGCACCGATGCTGCACCCGCACCCACCCTTTCAGAAAAGCTCACCCGTGCCCTGACCGCGCAACGCACCACGGCACTGCAGGCGGTGCTGATCGAGCGCACCGATGTTGCGCTCGCCACGCTCGCTTATGGGCTGGTTTCGTCGCTGTGGTCGGAACGCTATTGGCGTGCCAACGCGGTCGGCGTGCGCACCACCGACATGCGCCACACCGTCACACAGGCCGATGCCAGCATCGAAACCTCGCGCGCGTGGCAGCAGATCGAGGCCGCAAGCGAAGCTTGGAAGGCCCGCCTGCCGGAAGAACTCGATGCGCTGTGGCCGGTGCTGCTGGCGATGCCGCGCGACGAACTGCTGTCGCTGCTGGCCTTCTGCACTGCTGTGACGGTGAACGGCATCCAGCCGCGCGCGGGCGAGCACGAAACCGATGCGATCGCGCAATCCGTCGCGCTCGACATGGCCGACTGGTGGGAGGCCACCACTGAGAGCTACTTGTCGCACGTGCCCAAGGCACAAGTGCTGGCCGCAGTCACGGAAGGCGTCGGTGCCGCCGAGGCGGCACCGCTCGCCGCGATGAAGAAGGGGCCAATGGTGGAGGCCGCCGCGCGCGCGCTCGCAGGCAAGCGCTGGCTGCCCTCCGTCCTGCAAGCCAGCGCTACGCCTTAGAAAAAAACGGCCCCGCCCGCTCGCGCGGGCAACCCGACAAAGGTGGTCCGAGCCGAGTGCTCGGACCACGCAAGCCACAATCTATTGAAGACCAATCATGACCAAGACCACCGCAGCCAAGTCCGACAAAAACGAACTGATCCGCCATGCCATCACAGCATGCGGCTACCTCGTGCGCTGGGGTTCCCGGCTGACCTTGCCCGAGTTTGCCGCAGCGATCCGCCGCCACTCGACGGACCAACGCGCCGAAGCCGTGGCCGCCGCGCTGGAGTCGGCCACGGGCTTTGTGGCCCGAGACTGGCGCGGCTTGCGCGCGAACTGGCAATGCTGAACGTCTCTGGCCCCGGCCAGCGTGCCGGGGCTGTCATCTGCCCCATCACCGCAGGGAAACACCATGCTCAAGTCCCAAGACGATGCTACCCGCGCAATCAACCTCGCCGCGCGAAACCTGGAAACCACGACGGCGGCCATGCAAAGCAGCGCCGCACTGTGCCTGCTCGATGCGCGCGACCTGATGGCGCGCGGCAATCATGACCAGGCTGTGTGCCGTGCGCGCGATTCGCTCGCGTACAGCGTCGGCATTTTTCATCCCGACTACAAGACCGCAGCCACGATCTAGCGAGACCCATCATGAGCGACTTGGTAAAGAGCGTCAGCATCGCCAATCTGGCGAGCCAGCGCGCGGCAGTGGTGGAACGTGTGCGCCAAGCGCTGGACCTGCTGGGCGAGGCCCAGAAGCTGGCCAGCGGCGCGCATATCGGCTTTCCGCGCCTCGTCATTGACAACAGCTATTCGAGGCGCGGCACCGTGTGCGTGACGGGCGACTACGCGAAGCGTGACGAGGCGGAAACCTGCATCCTGCACACCATCGACGCCGAGGGCTGGAATTACCTGCTTCAGGAGTCGGGGCTGCGCACCTTGATGGATGCCACGGCCCGCGATACGTGGGCAAAACAGATTGCCGAGGGCGAGGTGCCCGAACTGACCGCCGCCAACATCGAGGCGACGTTCGGTCAACTCTACGAGGCGCGCGGCGACATGTTCGAGCGCGGCGTCCTGCAATGCTTCCGCCGACTTTCTTGGGACTACAAGACCAATCAGCCATTCAAGTTCGGCAAGCGGGTCATCGTGACGGGCCTGATGACAGGCGGCTATGCAGGCAGCCGCGCGACGAACGAACTGGACGATCTGATGCGCGTCTTCCACGTGCTCGACGGCCAGCCCGAAGCGGACCACAGGAACGGCATGCACGCGCTGATTTCCGGCGCGCGGCACGAAAGGCGCAGAGAAGCCGAAAACGCCTATCTGCATTTGCGCTGGTTCAAGAACGGGAACGGGCATGCCACGTTCAAGCGGCCCGATCTGGTGGACAAGCTCAACCTCATCTTGGCCAAGCACTACCCGGCCGCGCTCGCGGCCGAGCGGAGGCGGTGATGGGCTTTGCGCTCGATTTCGTATGTCCCTTTGAAACGCGACCGCCCGAGGTGCCGCCGTAGGATCAGGCCGTCGTCATGCCTGGATCGCGCAGCCGCCCAGCTGAGACGCCGGCGGCCGCCGGCGCCCCA
>NZ_ASZV01000064.1:0-65191 GCF_000442475.1 Ralstonia sp. AU12-08
CGCGGCCGCTAGGCGGCGGCGCCGGGCGTGCGGCGCCAGGCCAAAACAAAGGGCGGGAACCTTTCGGTTCCCGCCCTTTGTTCGTTCATATTCCAGGAAAACGCTGGAGCCCTTCGCCGTTGCCAGCCGCACTATCGCGCAGCTGGCGAGCGGAACGGGATATTTCTGACGGTGGCCACCAAGTGCGGCCATGGCAGAGACAGAGGCGCGCGGCTCGCCCGGTTCAGCGCCGGCGCGGCCGGCACCGAACCATGCGCACCGCCGCCGGCGCCGCGCACCAGGTGCATGCGCACCTGGCGAGCCGCCTGGTTGCTATGCCGCCATCGTTGTGTCTTCCTCCGGCTTTTTCCACGATGCGACACTGTTGTCAATTTGCGTGTGGCAGGTGTACAGCTTGGAAGCAATCCGGCCTGGCATGTAAGCAATGGCGATGCGCTCAGGCAGATTCAGCAACGTATTGCGCGAAACGACCGGCTGCTCCTCTTTGCCAACCGTCCGATTCGCTTCCCACTGCTCGCCCCCGTGTTTGTTCGCCTTCGTCTGCTCGCGTTGCACCACATTGAGCCATTGCCCCGCCGACAGGTTTTCCGCCCACTCGGCAGTGCGCTCGTCGGCGGCGCGGTAGACGAACTTGATCGGCGTGTTGACCTCGAATTCCCGTGCCAGCGCCTTGCCATCGAGCCGCTTGTCGTCCGGTGCTTCCAGGTTCGCAATCGACTGCGCGGCCAGCAGCATGTTGCACTGGTGCTGTCGGATCGTGGCCAGCGCCTCATTGATTTCCGCGCAGGCCAGGAACTTCAGCTCGTCAATGCCGAGCACAACGTGCGCCGGCCGCGTCGCATCGAGCCGCTTAATTTCCGTCACCAGTTCCGATATGTATGCCTTGGTCGCGGCCTTAATCACCGGGTCGGCTAGGTCACCACGCACATACACAATCGCGTTGTTCATCAGGCACTGTTCGATCGAATGGCCCTTGCGCTTCACGGACTGTGAGAACGTGTCGACACGCGACCATTCACGCAAGGAATCGCGCAAGGTCGACAGGTTGTCGCGCCCTGTTTCGGCGTTCTTTTTCACGTATTCCAACAGCGACTTGATCGTGCCGTCGGTGCCTTCGAGCGCGTCATCGAGCAGCCCGCGCTCCTTCGCCTTGTGCACATCGGCGTCCGTGCCGAAGGATTCCAGGTTGAATGCGCGCACGATGCGAGTGCGCCGTTGGCGGAATGCGCCACCCAGGAACGGATGCCAAACACCACGCCCTTCCGGATTCAAATCGAGATAGACGAAGCGGCGACCGGCCGCCTTCGCTTCGTTCTGCAGCAGGTACGGCAGCCAGTTGTCGCCCTTCGGATCGACGTAAAAAATGCCGAAGCCAAACCGAATGCACTGCTTGAAGATGCTCTGCAGCACGATGCCCTTGCCGTAGTTTGTCGGGCCGAGGATGGCGTGGTGCGTCGTGCGGAACCTGTCCAAATCGAAGTAGATCGGCTGGCCGTCATCATCCAAGCCGTAGAAGATTTTGCCGTCGACAAAGTAATCCTCCGGCTTGAAATCCTTCGCCTTGAGCGTGGCGACTTCCTCCCGCGCATCGACAAGTTTGTCCGTCTCCTGCTCGATGCGAAGCGACCGCCAATACTTTGAAAGCACTGGAACAGCGTAGCGGTCCCACAGGAACCGCAGCGCCAGGCCGACCACGAACGCTCCCGCGACCATCATCCAGTAGCGGCCCAGACGATCAGCGCCCCACTCCAGGAACACGCTGGACGCTTGCCCAGAAGACGTGTCAGCCGAGAGAACGAAGGTGCAATACACCAACAACGGTATCGCCAAGATGCCCCAAAGCGCGGTGTATGCCGCCGCTTTGCGGACCCACAACACAAGATGAGCGACGAATGAGTCCTCGTCGTCCTTCAATGTCCACGGCACGGGATGCAGCAGTCCGACCGTGGCCAACGCCACGGCGAGCACGATCCAATACCACGGACTCGACCACGCCAGCAGGGCCATGATTGCCTTGCCGACCCATGCGTGCATTCCAAGGTGTCCGAGCATACGTCTACCTCATCTTGTTAGAAAACGGTGAAACCAGAGGGGGAAATCCCCCTCTGGTTTAGGCCAGTCAACTGCAAATAGAGCACAGCAGATCCGCCATAGGGCATCACCACTGGACCGGGTAGATAACGGTCTACGGCCGTACTGCAAGACGATGGTTTCCCACACCATCGACCCTGACGCGGGCTTGTGGCCCGTTTGACAACTGACTCTCCAGGTCAACGCCCGGATTGCCACAGCGAGCACGACGCGGTAGCGCCGGACCACTGTTTGCCGACAGCGAAAACATCGCTGCCATTCCCACCGGCCTGATTGCTGCCGGGTTGACTTTTCGGCGCCGAGGCGCCCACTGCTGTACTGCAATCAGTCCATACGGCCGGACTGATTTGACCGCTGATCCAACCGCGATCAGCGTGCCGAGACAGCCATGGTGGACTGTCGTTTTTGCTGCCACCGGCCCCATACGGGCGACCGAACTGCCTGCCGATCCAACTGCTATCGGTTTGACTCCAGCTCACTGCGCTGGCTTGCAGACTGACGCCGGCACCGCTAGGCGGTGCCGTTGCCGATGCCGGGTATCCGCCCGGCCGGGTGTTGGCAATTGCCATCTTCGTAGCTCCTTTTTCAAGGGTTCAATTACACGTTGGAGGACACCGAATTACCCATTCGGTCCGGGCGCGGGTACCAGCCGCGCCCGTTCCAACAACCACCGCGGGAACCACCCCGCTAACTTCACACTTGCGTACGCCGCAGTCTTTCGGACAGGCTTGCGCCTGCTGTTTGCGCTTCAGACGAATCGCGACAAACAGCTACGTGGCTTGCGCCACGCGGCCCTACTCAACCACTCTCCCTCGCATAGCCACCGGGTTACCAGCCCGGTTATGGCCTTAGCGATTCCCACGTTAGTGCAACGCTACTGACGCCAAACTGCGCGCCAGGACTTCACGCCTGCGCCTCCAGCAACAACAGTGAGGTGTTCCCTCTCACCCATTAGGTTTTCAGCGGCCCGAGATTCCAAAGCGGCTCGCTTACCTGTTGTGCCATCAACAGCTTCGTCTTCAGACAGGCTTGATGCCCCACCACATAGCGACCTCTTCGGCCGCATTTACACGCTTAAGCTATACAGCGACCCCACCAGCTTGCGCCGGTAGGTGCCGCGTGCGCCAGGTTTCCCCTTGCACGCCTGCGCCCTTTCGGAACGCCTCAGCAGCCTACGTGTGTGGCACAGGTTCTACGGTCTCCCGCAGCCCCTGGGCGGTGCTAACGACGGTGCAGACAGCCACCGTCTACCGCTTTCACGCTACACAGGAACTCAGCGCATTTCCTCGCTGAGCCCGTTTCCGTGTCGCCCAAACTCGCCCCTCCCGGGGATTGAGTCGAAGGACGGAGTTACACCGTCCAGCGCTCGTCGTAGTCGTACCAGCGCCATTACGCGCATACGACTTCGGCGTACTCGACGCAGGTGGTAAGCCCGCATCTAGAGCCATACAGCTTCGTGTGAAGTGAGTGGAATTTTGGGGATGGTCAGCCCCCAAAACGTCGCGGTGGTCTGCCCCCAATCCGTGTAATTTCGCTCGCGCGCAATTACCACTTCGGGCGACCGGTCCTGTACTACGTACTGCAAAGGGTTGGTCGCCCTCGTGCTGCGTTGCTGGCCGCTTGTGGCGGCCTCGGCAACGCAGGTGATACTTGCGCGCGTGGGCCGCTTGTGGCGGTCAGCAATCACATTGTAGCGTGATATGTTGGCCGCACGCGCTTCGCGCGGAATCTCTTATAATCAGGTTGGAACGCGATGCGTTCCAACTGACTGGATTCCTTTGCCTGGGTTGGATTTTTATTATGTTGGAATCGGTCCGCCGGAATGGTCGTCAGACCGTTGCGGCGGATCGCTAGATAAGAGCGTGTACACGCTCTCTTTTTGTGCATGCGCCCGACAACTTTTTTGGTCATCCGATACAAGACGCTCCTAATGCAACGCCTGTTGGATTCTGTCCGGCATGGCTATTGCCATTACACGGCCGCACAGGTTCCGGCCGAGAAGGCATTGGCGTTCTGTCAAAAGTTCGCGGAACGCTATGAGGTCGCGCTGAACCGCGACCAACGGGCCTACCGGAAACGGCTCGGCAAGGGCAATGCGCGGCTGATCCTTGCCGACCTGGCCAAGAACGGGACGCTGCACTGGTTCTTGCTCGTGTCCGATGGTGACCACCCGGCCAGGCAGATGGAGCCGCTACGCGATGCCCTGGAGTCGTCCACGCGCATCCGCGTGGACGACTACGAACTCCTGCGGCTGCCACGTGATCGGAATCATGGCGGCGGCGTCCGCCTGACTTGGCGGATGACCAACCAGCGCTTTGACACCTGGCGCGCTGCCGTCCGACAACTCGCCCGCTCGCCGCGGGCGGAGCAGGAGGTGCAGGCGGTAATCCAGTCGCTGTTCAAGACACCAGGCTTTGGCGCAACCCGCGTCCAGGTCGGCAAGTTGGTCGCTACGCTCGCCAGGGAGTGGGAGCGCGCCGGCCGAGATCCGACCGCGCTCATCTTGCCCGCCGCCCTACCCTACGTTCGGCGTGTCGCCGACGACGATTACACAGTCATCGATTGGTTCAAGGACCAGGAGGAAATGAAGCATGGACAATCAGAAGCCGCATGACAACGACGCGCTCGTTGTACTTCCCCCGATTCACGATGGGGCGGCCGAGCCTGATACCGTCGTCTTTACTCGCGCTGAGTGGGAGGCCGACGACGAATCGGAGGCGTTTGGCGTGCGCAAGATCGTGCCCAAGGCCAAGGAGAAAACGCCCGGGGTCAAGGCGGTGCTGATCTTTCACGACAGCTTCCTGCGGGCCAAGCGGCGGATGAAGGAATGCACCTCCATCCGGCCGGTCATCGATCTGCCGGAAATCATCAGCGCCATGATCGACGTCTGCGACGCCGATCCTGCCGTCATGGAGAAGGTCGGAAAAAAGATGCTCGAACGCCGGGCGCAGCAACTGGCCGAATTGCAAAACGGAGTCAGGTTCGGTCCCAGCAGCGGGAAGCAATCCAGCTAGGCCGACGATCCATTGGGACATTTTCCGGGTTGCGATCCGCTGCGCCCGACGTGGCCAGCGGCACGCTGGCCACGTCGATCCGGGCGTCCGCAGGATTGTATTGGGACATTTTCCGGGTCGCCGGCGGCAACCCGGAAAATGCAGCAAGTCCTCGCTAACCTTCTGGCCGCACTACTGGGACAAGCCATTGGGACATTTTCCGGGTTGGCTGCAATCGGCAGTTGCCGCTGACCTGACGGTCAGCAGCAGCTGCCTCGCCGTTGCTGCGGAGGCCTATTGGGACATTTTCCGGGTTGGTTCGGGCGTGTGGATGCGTACGGCCGGCGTCGGCTCGCCGCCCCTGCTCCGACCTGGGACACGGCTATTGGGACATTTTCCGGGTGAAGTTGGCGGCACCTGGGCCGCCACCTATCAGAAAAGCGCCCCTTGGGGCGAGACGCGAAACCGGAAGTCCAGCTTGACGACTTTGCGACCGGCCGTCTCGGGTTCCCATTCGATGTGCAGGCCGTTTTTCTCCCGCAGCTCCTTCACGGCCGGCTCGATGACGCGCCGGCGCAGATCCTTGAAGTTCTTGCGCTGGCTTTCGGACGCATCCATTGCCCGATGAAATTCCTCGATCGTCGGCGTGTATCGGCCGGTGGCCGCCCAGGACTTGAAGCACTCGAACAGGCGCCAGGCGTAGACCGAGCGCAGAGCGGCCGCCTGGCGCAGCTTGTAGGTCGTGAATTCCTGGCGCAAGCCGAACAGGTGCGGCACCACTTCCTGGAACCAGACCAGTTCGATCCAGCCCTCGCCCTTGTGATACTTCGCACTACCCACCCAGCGGAACTTGAATTCCTCCGGCCCTCTGCGGGTTTCCCGCACCGTGCGCACGTAGCGGTTGAACAGGCTGTCGCTAGCCCCCTGCAGCTGCTCGTATGCCGTGTTGGCATCCACGCCGAAGGCCTCGGCGTACTCGGCCGCAGAGAGCCGCACCCGCCAGGCGCCTTCCCTTCGCAGCTCGACAAACGGGATCGAGTCGTTCTTTGCGATGCACGCTGCAATTAACCGCTTTTCGGCCAACGTCAGGCTGTGTGCTGCCCGCGTGAGCGCGTTGCTCATGGTGACGTTGCGTTCGGCCAGCGCCGGCTCGCTGTACGCGACCGGCTTGTCTTCCTCGACTACCATTGGGTCATCTTCCGGGGTATTGGGACACCAACAAACATAGCCCAATTGGCGTATTGGGTCAACAACTGTTGCATGCCACCTGTGGATGGCACCCGGAAAATGTCCCAGTGCTCCTGTGGACAGCACCCGGAAAAAGACCTAGAAACCCGGAAAATGACCACTTTGCGCCCGGGAAAAGGCCCAATAGACCCGGAAAAAGACCCAATGAGGCCGTTTTTGCCACGTTAAATCAATGAGTTACGCCGTCTAAAACGATTTAAAAACGGTAAAACGTAAACCAAAAACACGCGTGCGAGGCTTACCTGTGGATAACCGTCCCGCCGCGACCTTTAACCCCACCCGGGCGCTTCGCGCCCACCCGTGAGGGTTGTTCATCGACGCCCCGCACGCGGGGCTATCACGCGCGCAAGCGCGCTTGACTGCCCCGATCGCCAGCACAACCGCAGAGCCGGATTGCCCCGGCTACGCCGGGTCGGCGCTCTCCCCACGCCTTCGGCGCGGGTCCCCGGGCGCCTCAATCCGGGCGCGACGGCGCGCGCAAGCACATTTCCGCTCATCCAAGGCAAGTTGCTGGCAGAGAGAGGGTCGGGTCGGCCACCGCGAGGGCTCTAGGACGCGTATACGGGCGCTCAGAGCGTTTTTTTCGGGCTGGTTGACCCTCCGGGGTGTCCTGGATGGGTCTATGCGGTCCAAAAAAGCGCTCGGAGTGAAAAACATAGAGCGTGTACACGTACTCATCGCGATAATGGCGACACATTCCATCGGGAGGGGAAAGCTGATGCGCCATGCCAATCGTGAAGCCTGGTTGAACCACGTTGCACGCCGCATGGCGCCAATGTTCGCAGCGCTCGATGCCCCGCTGCCTGGTCGGATTCGGATCGCCATCGGATTCACGTCGACAGGCCAGCGCGGTAAGCGGATTGGCGAGTGCTGGGACACCAGCTGCAGCGAAGATGCACACTTCGAGATCTTCATTCGGCCTGACCTGGTGGAGTCGGCCGACCTGATGCCCATGCAAGTCGCCGCGATCCTTGCGCACGAGCTCGTGCACGCCGCGGTCGGCCTCGATGCTGGCCACCGCAAGCCCTTTCGGGATGTTGCGGTCGGGATTGGCCTGAAGGGTCCGATGCGATCAACGACGGCCGGCCCGCGCTTTGAGGAAAGTGTCACGCCAATCCTGGACGAGGCCGGGCCACTGCCGCATGCGCGCTTGCGGACCAGGCCAGACGCAGATAGCTCGGACGATGGCGAGGCGCCAGGGATCAAGACGACGGCGCCGAAGAAACAGACGCGGCGGCACATCAAGTGCAAGTGCGGAAGCTGCGGCTACACGGCCCGGACTTCTCGGAAGTGGTTAGATCTCGTCGGGGCGCCCCTCTGCCCCAAGCACGGCGCCATGGCCGTGTGCGCGCAGGACGATGGCCAGGACTAGCTCCGCGTAAAAACTCAACTCAGCGCATCAATGCGATTGAAGCACTTAAACACTCAACTCAAAAGAGTGACGCATATACGCAACTCATCAACTCAAATGAGTTGATAAAGTGATGCGCTACTCTTATACTTAACTCTGTTACTCAACTCAAATGAGGTGATGATGTGAGTATGATCGTGCTTGTGGCAGCAGAGAAGGGCGGTACGGGGAAGTCCACCATTGCCAGCAACATCGCCGTGCATCTGGTTCGCCAGAATGTCGATGTTGTCCTGGTCGATACCGATGGCCAAGCGACATGCGCTCGGTTTTCCGAACGACGCGACGAAGCGGGTATCGGCCCAGCGGTGCCGTGTATCCAGCGGACGGGCGATGTCGCGGCGACGCTGCGCGATTTATCGCGGCGCTACCAGGTGATTGTGGTAGACGCCGGCGGCCGCGATTCCCGCGAAATGCGGTCGGCAATGGCTGTTTCCAACCTGTTGCTGGTGCCTACCCGCGCCAGCCAGGCCGATCTGGAGACGCTGCCGAAGGTCAACGAACTAGTCAGCTTGGCCCGAGGCCTGAATCCCGACCTGAAGGCCTTCGCGGTGCTGTCGATGGCGCCGTCCAATCCGACGATTCGAGAGGTGGACGACGCGCGCGAGGCGCTAAGCCAGTTCGATCAGCTCGAACTGGCGGACACCATCATCCGCGACCGGAAGGTCTACCGTGATGCGTTACTCAACGGAAATGGAGTGGTTGAGTTGAGTAATTCCCAGGCGTGCGCCGAGATCCAGCTGCTCGCCCAGGAATTCTTTGAGGTCGCCGCGTAGGCGTGAGTGTTTAAGTAACAACTCTTTTGAGTTACGCAAATGAGTAAATTTAAGATTGCCACCAAGAGCTCCGATGCCGGTAAGCCGGTGTCGCGGGACGAATTTGTCGGCGGCGCTGCGATGGTCCAGTCGCAGGTCGGAAACCGGCCCCTTAAGCCCGTGCGCGTGAACTTCGACCTGGACCCGGACGAACATCGGCGTTTGAAGATGCGAGCAGTTGAGGCGGGCATTTCCATCGCAGATCTCGTGCGCGGTCTGATCCGCAAGGAAATCAGCTAGCTGATGCTCAACTCAACGGCTTAACCCAATAACTCAACTCATGAGGAAAGCATGGCCAAGATGACGGATGCAGAACGAGCCGCCCTGGAACGCCTGATCTCGCACGCGATGCGCGACAGCGGGCAGAGCCGACGTGTCGCCGACTTTCTGTTGGCATGGTGGAACCCGGGCCAATGCGGTGGGTTCGATATCACCGTGACCTGGGGGCTCGACGACGAGATCGTGGAGGACGTGGTGGTCGTGTTTGGCTATGCCGCACGGAACAACCACTATCCGGACACCTTGGGCTACGGCTCGCAATTTGAGGCCATTGTCAGGGCGTGGCGGCCGGAACTGGTATCCGAAGAAGGTCAGTGATTCCCAGGGGAACGCCGGCCGCACCGGCATAAGGAAAAGAGGACAAAAAATGGTTAAGGATCTCGGAATTCATCCGCCCAACACGCTCATTCTCGATAGCGTGACCTTCTGCGTGGACTTTTCTAAGGTTTCCATCGAAGGCGGTCACCCGATGGGACCAGTGTTCGCATATGGGGCGGCAAGAGCAGTCTTGTCGGCCAATGACGCAGAGCGGCTTGTTGCTGCTGGCGTCAAGGACAATCGCTAGATAGAGATGGGCCGGGCATCCTGGAGGATCAGGATTTGCGAGTGCCTGTCGAACCTCGCCAATGACAACCAGATGGATGGAGGATGAAATGTATGCCGTAATCGAAAAGTCGCTCGGTGGGCTAACGCTTCCGTACTACCTGCGCCACCTTTGCTTTGCCCTGATTTTCCCGCTCATGCTGTTCGCCCAGGTGAATCACCAGCCCGGCAGCGGTGGGATGTTCCTGCTCGCCGTGGTGAACACCCTGCTGTACCCGTATGCACGGTTCCTCTATGAACGAGTTTGGGGCTTCATCATGGGGGATACCAAGTTCATGCTGGGCGTTCTCTGGGTGTCGCTGGGGAAGCTCGCCACCATGATGGCGTGCTGGTGCTTAGCCGTTTTCCTGGCGCCCATCAGCCTTGTATACCTCTACTATCTGCGCGAACGAACAGTGCAACAGTGACCAGCTGCGTGCAAGAACCGGAAGAAGGGCTGAACAATGCCAGTAAAAAGATTGCCGCCAGTTCCTGCAGGCGTGTCGATGTACTTTTACATGAGATTCGCTGCAGGCGACGAGTGGTATCGGTTTAAGACGATGGCGGACATGCCACCTTGCTTGAAGCATGATTACCCGACACGTGATCTTGAATTTCGGGTTCCTCCGCTGTGCCACAGTTTTGAGATCGTCACCATAGATCTGCGCGCCGCCCTCGCAACGTTGCCGGACAACGAGCAGTTGAACCTCAATCCGGCACGGTGGAGTCGTGTTCGGCGGGATTTAAGCGAAGGCTGGTGCTACACACCGTGGATGGGCGTGGAGCAGGGACGAGCAAGTCTGACGGACGGTCGCCACCGCATCGTTGCGATGATGAAATTTTTGGAGCTGGAGTATGCCGAATTCGCTGTTCAACCCGAACACATTGCAACAGTGCGAGCGCAGGTCAAAACGCGCTGACGCGAGCCACTGTGTGAGTAATTGCGGAAGGGTCACGATGAAGAACCAAATTTTCGGACGAAAGGTCGGCTCTGGAAAAGACATGACTTGTCTAATCAGGGGTGACGGGGCATCGAGCGGCGGCAAGCCCGTCGACCCAGGTGTCATTGATGAGTTCGTCGTCGCGAACACGCGACGCGCGGTCAAACTGCTCCGAGAGAAGGGTGTGGAGGGTTACGTCCTGTTCGAGGGCGACCCGACACCATACGAATTCACGCCGGACGCAGATTTCGTCTATCCGGCTGTCATCCACTAGGAAAACACAGGGAATAGGGCGCCCGAAAAATCTTCTTGCATCCTGCAAAAGTGCTCCATAGACTGGAACCTGTCTTTAGACGTCCTGCCATTCGTGGGTCGTCTAACGACGCTCCACGGATGGCCTCTTTTACCTTTGAAGGAGGTTCATCATGTTGAATGCAGCTACCAAGACCACTGCCGTCCTGTTCCCGGTTTCCGACGATCGCCGCACTGAAAATGGTCCGCTGTTCTCGGGCTCCATCAAGCTCGAAGATACGCAGATCCCGCTGGCAGCCTTCCTGAAGGATGCCGAGAGTGGTGAAAGTCAGTTCCTGGACCTGGCGGTGGGTGCAAGGGGGCAGCAGCACTTCTCGGGTCGGCTTTTCCGCAGCACCGAGAAGAAGAACGCCAAGTCGCCCGATTACACGGGTTATTTGATCGTTCTGCCCATGACGCCTGATGTGCGCAATGAGTACACCAAGGAAGAATGGGAAGCTGCTCCGCGACTGAAGGTGTACGGTCGTCGCATGCGAAACGCGGACAATTCTCCGCGCATCTCGCTCGACATCGCACCGCCCAAGTCCGATGCACCCGTTGGTGATAACGAGCTCGCGTTTTAACACGTGGAGTTGGCTCTGTGCCGACGCAGCACCAAGCGAGAGGGTTTCCCCCTCTCGCTTTTTCATTTGCCGGCGTGCCGGCACTGGATGATTCTTCTGCATACCTGCGCGGCTGAAAGGCGAGCTTGCAGAGAGGTGGTTTGCCTGGTGCCGGTGGCCACGGGCACAACCTGGTGGTCATCCCCGCTGCTCGGCCCCGCGAGGCGCGCTGGCCGCGCGACAGCCTCCCAGATCCTCGCCGCCTCTCCATGTCCCCCAAGGGGACCCCTAGCGGCTCTAACCAGGCGCGGACACTCCCGACGCTAGACGCTGAACAGCTTGGCGACTTCGCGTTGGCGCCGGCGGGCACCGGCCTTGTCGTAGATCGCCGAAGTCGCGGGCGAGGCGTGCCCCAGGTAGCTTTGCCTCACATCGAGCGGCACCCCGGCCTCGGCGCCCGCAGTGCCGAAAGCGTGCCGGAACGCATGGGGATGCAGATGGATTGCCTGGGCGCGTAGATCTGGGTCGGCTTGCTCCAGGTGCGCACGGAAAGCCTCCGCGGCGCGAGTAACCAGGTGGCGCAGCCCTCGGTCGCTGTAGCCACGGCGGCCGTCGGCGGCCTTGGCCAGCGCACGCGGGCTGGTGCAGGGCTCGGCAGGTGCCAGCAGCGGGCCCTCTGCAGCGTGTTCGTCCCCCAGATCTCGCCAGTGCGCCACCAGTGCGTCATGTGCGCGGCGGCTGATTGGCACCATCCGCGTCTTGGTTCGCTTGCCGACGATGCGTAGCTCACCCCACAGCGGGCCATCGCCGCCGGCGGGCCGCAGGCCCGATCGTTCGGCGCCGGCGGCCTCGAATACACGCATACCGGAATCGTGCAACAGCAACACGGCGGCGCGGATGGTACGCCAGCGCACGTCATCGGCGGCCTGCGCGTCTAGCCATGGCTGCAGCGCTTGCCAGACCGCCGGCGGCACCGCGCGCTCGATGTCGATATCGAGTGCAGCCACACGCAGCGCTGGCATGCCGTCCCATGGGTTCGAGTCCAGATAGCGGCGGCCAACCAGCCACTCGCATAGGGCCGCCAGGACCTGCTCAGCATAGGCGCGGCTGCGCGTCGACAGCGGCCCTTGGAACGGCCGCCAGCCCGGCAGTGTGCGTGCGACCTGCGGCCCGCTCCAGCGTGGCCCGAAATCCTTCTGTGCCAGGAAAGCCCGGTACGCCAGGCAATCATCGGTCAGCAGATCGCTGAAAGCCTTGCCGCGCTCCAGGATGGCCCAGGCCAAGCAGCGTTCCGCTTCCTTGCGATACGCGCGCCAGGTGTGACCACCGGCTGGCCACAGCGACAACCAGGTCTGGATTGCCTGGTAGTCGTTGAGTGCGTCGATGCGGCAGCGGTTGGTGTCGCCCCGGTTGATGCCGGCGCGGCCATCGAGGGCCGCCGGCAGGCGGATCGCTTCCAGCGGCACCGCGCGGCCGGCGTGCGGCACGAGCTCGGGCGAGGGGAGCGCGGCAGGCAACGATACGCCAGTGACGTGGGCGCCCAGGCGCCCTAGTGTCGCTTCAGCTGCAGCCAGGGTGCGCACAATGGTCGCCGCAGCGGCCGGGCCGATGCGTGGCACACGGCGCCACCAGGCTCGGCCCAGATCGTTGGCCAGCGTCATCAGTTCGCCCAGCGTGGCCACGCCGGCGGCCTGCAGCCGGCGTGCCAGTGGTGCAGCAAACCACAAACGCACGTCGTGCTTGGTCGCCGGTGCCGGCGTACCCAATTCTTCCAGGCGCCGCAGGCCTGCGAGCACCTGGTTCAACGCCGTGGTTGAGCGCGGCCCGGTGGCCAACAGGCTGGCCAGCGCTTCCTGTTCATGACGCAGCGCCAGTTGCGCGAGCGTGGCGCGAATCGCGCGTAGCGCACGCAGGGCCAGGCTTTCTGTCCACTCGATGTCGGGATCGGACGACAGCCAACGGTCGGCCACGTCGACCGCCGCCACGCCCTGCAGCCAGGCGCGCATGGCGGCGTACTGGGCACGGGTTACATCGATGGCTTGATTTGAGTTTTTCATCAACTCACCTACTCAATTGGCGTGCCCGAATCTTCTCTGCTCGCGCGGTCGCGTTGCTCCATCTCGGCCTCGCACTCGGGCGAGCAACAGCCGCTGTAGCGCAGCGCGTAGTGGATCGTGTCGTAGAAGGCGACTGGCTGGCCGCATCCGTTGGCGCAGCTGCGGTGTTTGTCCAGCCACGCCGCACGCTGGGCGACCTGCTCACGCCTGGCCGCTTCCTGTCGTCGCTGCCGCTTGCGGTAGTACGGCGCCTGTTCTGGCTTGGGGGTGAAGGGGCCATAACGGCCGTTGATCTTCATGCAGTGCCTCCGGCGCACACTTAACGTGTGATCTAAACGACACAAAAATTACGACCTACTTTCTGCAAAACCCCGCTTTTGCGGCTAAAACGCCATGCCGATAATAGCATTTATCGGCAAGGGAGCGAGCCAAGCGTATGCACTTTTGTCTTACATCTACGTATTACGTTTTCTGCTAAAATTCGGTCAGAACATGCCCATGGAGGGAAACATGCAAGCCCACACCCTGTCTTTCCGCGCCGGCGACGCTTTTGTCGCCGAGACGCGCACGCTGGCCGAACAGGCCGGCTTGAAGAGTTCCGACTACATCCGCGAAGCTGTGCGCGAGAAGAACGAGCGCATGATGGCCGAGCGCATCGCCGCGCTGTCGCGCAAGCTGTCGGCCAAGCACCTGGCGGAAAACCAAGCCATCGAGGGCACGATTGCCGATGGCCTCGCCTAAAGTCAAACGCGGCCAGGTCTGGGCCGTCGATTTCGAACCGCAGACCCACAAGCAGGAGCCGGGCAAGCGAAACCGCCCGGCTCTTGTCATTCAGACCAACCTGCTAAACGATGCTGGCCACGCTACCACCATCGTCATCCCGGGCACCTCGGACGTTGAGCGCGAGGACTGCTTCCCGCTGCGTGTCGCGCTGGGCCGCCTGCCGGGCCAGGCCGTCGACGAGGCGACCGATCTGCTGATCGACCAGATCCGCGCGATCTCGAACGATCGCCTGATGGGCGACAAGCCCATCACGACGCTGAACACGAACCACATGCGCCGCGTCGAAGACGCGCTGCGGCTGTTGCTGAGCCTATGAGAGCCGTCCGCGGCACCCGCTGGATCGGCTGTGCTGCCTGCGGTGTTCTGCGCGATCACGTCCGTGAGACCGTTCAGCTCACCCCATTCGATGCCAACCAGGCAGGCGAAACCTGGATCTGCACGTTCTGCGGCGCTGCCCGTCTGCTTGCAAGGCCCTGCAGCGACCAGGACGACCGCGAGCAGCTGGAGCGCCGCGGGCAACTGCGCCTGATTGACTGATGCACTTGTCAGCTCAACTCACCTGAGTTGACGTTTCGTCAGTCGCGCAGCAGCTTGAGCGGAGGGGCTTTCTTGATGACGGCCTGTTCCTGGCGGTTGATCTCCTCAGCCTGCTTCTGTCTGGCAAGGCTGGCAGCGATTTGCCGGTCACGAGCCTTCTGCGCTTCTATGCTGCGGTAGTAAAGGGCGGCGAGCACCGCTGCAACGAGTAGTACCCCAATCACAATAAGCACGGGGGCCAGGCTGGGCTCTTTTTGCTGTTCCAATTGGCATCTCCTTTCTTTGGTGTATTTACTCAACTCAATTGAGTTCGCGTTTCTCGGGCGCCCGCCAGCAGGTGGGCGAGGGGCGGCAGCAGCCGGCACGTCCCCACAGCGACGTAGGCCAGCAGGCTGGAGTCGATGTCAGGTAGGCTAGATTAAACGGTAGCGCTCCGATTAAGCGCGCTATATTGTTTTGCGCAAATCATCGGGTATCCAATATGCGAAGAATTAAGTTTCTCGAAATTCAGAGTTGATATTTTCTAATATCAATCCATTTGTTGTTCTTCGGCAACGGAAAATATCCGTTGACTCTTTTTGAGGATTAAGGGCGACGCGAAAGAAAACCCTCCTAATGGGGGGTCGGGGTGGCAGGAACTAATTGTTGTAGACTTCCCGGTTTAGGCAGTATGGGATTACTTCACCCGGACTAGGCGGCGTTTACCAAGTCCTTGCTGGCGGCGGTAGCTGCCGCATCGTACGCATCCACTTTTTCGTAGTCCGCGAGATCCGCTTTGATCTTGGAAAAGCTTGCTGGGCTTAGCTTTGCGGCACGGCGGGCGAAGTTCTGGACCTCTTCGCTCAGGTCCGAAATGGACGACGTGGAGAGCTCCTTAGGACCACGGCCAAGCACTATCCAGATGGCGTTGTACCCGTATCTATCCTGGATGCCAATGGCATGTTCCAGTCGAATCTTTTGGACGTGACCACTCAGCCAATGCTCGACCAGCGCTTTAGAAACGCCGGCAGCACTGGCAATGGCAGCGACCGAAACAGCGGTTTCGCTGCGTATGAGTTGCATTCGTTCATAGAGAGGCATCTCACGAAGCTAGCGTGCAACCCACCATAAGAAATGCGGCTTCGCGACCATAGGAAATTATGGTAATGTTTTGAGAACGCGCGATGCCACCCGGCGCGCGCGTGGGGGAGTAAAGAATCTGGCGGAACTTACCGACCAGGCAGAGAAGTGCACCTACTTAGGCAAACGATGGGCGCTCTTTGCAGCTAGTGCAGGGTTCGAGCCTTGTTCGATTGCTTCGAGCTTGTCCAGCTGCTCAGCATCAACGAGCCACGCTGAGATGATGCTTTCGATGCGAGCTCGACGCTGCGAGCTGAGCGCACCAACACGAAGCGCTAGCGCTTGGATGGTGGGCGAAAGGTCGTTCGACTGCGGGACCAATGTCTTGGGCCCCTCGCCAAGAACGATCCATGTGGCGTTGTAGCCGTACTTTCGTTGAATTTTGATTGCGTACTGAAGCTTTATAGATTTGATCTGACCAGTTAACCACATGCTCGCTGTCCCGCTAGAGACGCCAGCCACATCCCCGAGGACTCCGATCTTGGTCCCGGTCTCTCTGAGGATGGTTTCGATTCGTTCGCTAAGCATCTTAGAAAACTAAGCGATTACATCCTTTGCTTATTGAGTTTCTTTCCTTAGTGTTCTAAGATCGGGGCGCATGAACGCACGCGAACTGATTGCCGCCCTTGGGGGGGTCCCGAAGCTGGTGAAGTTAACCGGCTTGACAGAGGGCCGCATCTACCAATGGCAGACAGGCAACTACATCCCAAGAGCGTGGCTCAAGTTCTTCCGCGCCCGCTACCCGCGAAAGGTGGCATGGGATGAATTGGTTCTGGCTGATCACCCGCCCCGCAAGGTGGGGAGTGTTTTGAAGACTGACCCCGAGTCGCAGTCGAGTCGAGACGAAGATCGGGAGAGGAAGAAATGAAGAATGTCACGACTCACCAGATCGGCATCGTGGCCTTCTACACTCATTAGGAGGTTGCCGGTGAATAGAAGTCCGTAGCAAGCCGCGCAAAAAGCGGCCCGCCAAGGTGTTTGCACCACCAAGGCGGGCCTAGCCAAAAGCCTACCCCAGTTTCCCAACAGAGGAACGATCTCATGGCTTCCCGCATTCTAGCAAATGCGGGCGCAGTGTTGCGCGCGTGCTTTATAGCATGCTTCTCTACTACGGCGTTGTTTCATCCGACGCCCGCTGCCGCCCGCACCAACGTCCTTTGCCCGCTTGATAGTGACGGGCAACCAGGCGCCATCATCTCCTATGTGTCTGCGGGGCCTGGCTCAGCCAACTTGTGTGAACTGAGCAAGGCCAAGACACCAGAACGTGCGCCGACCATTTTGGCGGCGACGGCAATTTCCTTCTCAGCGCCTGATCGCGCCCCAACCCGATCCACTCCGAATTCCGAGGTAGGCGAGCAGCCGGCGGCCTCCAGAAAAGGAACGGGGTCCATGCTGGCTGCAGTCTTCGGTGCCATCGCCATTCGGGACAACAAAGGCGGCGCCACCGAAATCCGCTTCGAGGGTGCACCGCCAGCGGATCTACGCCTCACAGATGTGCAAGGTCGCCTGCTTCCAGCTACTTGGCGCGGCAACATCCTGAGCCTTCCGCCAGTAGCTCGCTTCACGCTGAACGGTTTCAGTCAAGCTGTCGATGTCGCTCGTGTGCAGAGCACTGAATACCAATTTCCTGCCAGCAACTTGACTGGGCTCGAACAGGTATTCGATGAGGGCGATGCTACCTATCTCGCCTTCGACGAGCCCAAAGGCGGCGTTTCGGTGCTTGGCGATGGGCATTCGATCAGCGGCACGCTCAAAGGCCGGTACTACAGGCTCAATGGCATCGCAAGGCAGCTCTCTGTTATCGCTGATGGCGAGGTCGTGCATGTCGATCGCATTGCGCGGGTGCGCTTCTATGAGCGGCCTAGCACGGTGCGCCCATGAAACGCCTCGGCCCGATTCTGCTACTGGTTCTGTCGCTGTCGTCTCCAGCTGCCCACGCAGATTGCCTGGACGACGCAGCGGCGTACCACCGCGTCGATGGCGCGCTCCTGCGCAGCATCGCGCTGCATGAATCGCACATGAATCCTCTGGCCATCAATCGAAATCGTGATGGCTCGCAGGACCTGGGCCTTATGCAAATCAATTCCGCGCATCTGCCACGGTTGGCCCGCTATGGCATCACGCGGCAGCAGCTGCTCGACGCTTGCATCAATGCGTATGTGGGCGCTTGGATCTTGCGCGCCAACATCGACCGGTTTGGCGCGACATGGCGCGCGGTTGGCGCCTACAACGCGACGACACCCGCCAAGCAGCTCAGATATGCCAATCAGATCTACACGCGGTGGCAATCGCTGCAGCGCGCAGCATTGCCTTGATTTCTCTCTGATCTAACGAGTTCAAAACCATGCGCACATTCCATCCATTCCACCGAGCAATGCTCATCTTCTACTTGCTGACTGGCCTTGGCGTGACCGTTGACGCCCAGGCGCGAACAGCGCCGGCCCAGGCCAAAGCAGCTACGGACTGGCAAGAAATGCCAGATGGCACTTGGCAGCGAATCGCCGATGCCAAGGGCGCTATGGAGCCGTCTCCTGAAGAAGGCTGGCAACTGCTCGGATCGACGCCGGCCTCACCGAGTAAATCAGCTCAAGTGCGATCGGGAGTCGCGACTGAAATGCCGAACGGTAAGCGTCCATCCGAAATCTCCCGCTCATCCGCGGCGCCTGTTGCGCCACCCGCACCGGCGGCTGATGCCTTCGTACTGGTCAAGGGCAAATCCATGCAGGCGCAACTGGAGGCGTGGGCGGCACGCGCGGGCTGGACAGTGGAATGGAATGTGCCGGACGGCTGGATCGTTCCCAACGATCAGCCTCTTGGTAACGACTTTGCGCGCGCCGCGCAACAGACGATCGAGCAGCTTGCTGCCAACGGTGCTGACGTGCAAGCGGACATTTGGAAAGGCAACCAGGTGATGGTGGTACACCAAGCAGGAGTAGGCGAATGAAAAACTGGAATCCTCAAATCAAGCCCCTGGTGATAGCACTGATCGCCGTAACTGCTCTGCAGGGTTGCGGCATTACGCAGGTACGTGAGAACCAAGCGGCAATCGTTTCGGACGCACAGGCCAAGCTTGACGGGGCACCTCGTAGCCGCCCGGTAGTCCGGATTCACGATGGATCTTGGCTGATGGGCGAGAAGATTCGCGCAAGCAAACCGCAGCCGGAGATTTTCAGCAAGCAGGTGGTGTTCAAGGGGTCGCTCGCTAGTCTCACTGAAGCGGCGGATTGGATCGCCCAGAACGTTGGCGTACGTGCCACCGTCGAAGCTTCGGCCGCCACTATCCCGCTCCAGATGGCCCGGTCCGGCTCCGGGAACCCGCCCCAACGCATGTCGGATTTGAACGGCCCCCTGCCATCGAGCTACGGCACTGGTGCGGCGCCACTCTCACCGACCGGCGCCGCAATCTCTGCTGGCACGACGGCGAGCGCGTCGGTCGCGCCACTGGTGTTGAGCTATACCGGCAACCTGCGCGGTTTCCTTGAAACGATTGACGCACACTGGGGCGTTTGGGATCGCTACCGCGACGGCACCGTTGCATTTTTCAAGACTGAAACGCGCACCTTTCCGTTGCCAGACCTGGGCGAAGTCGCCTCAATGAACGGCTCGATTTCGGCTAACTCAACTGGGGCGGCTGGCTCGGGATCGTCCGGCACGAGCACGGCATCGACGGGCACCGGTTCATCGAGCGGTTCCGGCAACGGCGGCCAGACAGCGACGCTCGCTGTGGTATCCGATCCGTGGCTGAATCTGGAGAAGATCGCCAAGACAATCGCCGGTGCAGATGCAACAGTGGTGGCCGACAAGCATCTCGGTTCGGTAACGGTCACAGCCACGCCGCCGCAATGTGATCGCCTTGAAGAATGGGTCAAGGGTCTGGACGCCATGTTCGGCAAACAGATCGGCATTGACGTGAAGATCTATGAAGTCCGGTTGTCGCAAGAAGACAACTACGGTTTGAATCTGTCGCTTGCTTACAAGTCCGGCAACGGCCATACCGGCGCGACATTCACTGGAGCTGGCGTTCCAAGCGTAACGAGCACGGCATCGCCAATGACCTTTGGCGCCACCATCGTCGGCGGCAAGTTGGACGGCACCAAGGCCGCGCTCCAAGCGCTGTCCACCTTGGGTAATGTCTCGCGGGTTCTGCAACGCGGTGGCGTCACACAAAACGGCAAGGTGCTTGCGCTGCAGGACGCGACGCTGCAGGACTTCGTGCAAGGCACGCAAACAACGCTAGCCAGCAACGTTGGCTCTACGACGGCTATTCAAACCTCTACCAACATCTCCGGCTTCACTGGCAATTTCCGGCCCAAGGTCATCAATGGCCGAATCATGATGGTCTTCGATATGACCATCTCGGAGCTTCAACCGCTGCAAACCTTTACTTCGGGCAGCAGTGCGAGCCAGTCGACCGTCCAACTGCGAACGATGCCTCTGGCGCGCTTCGAGCAGTCGGTGGGGCTCAGGCCTGGCGAAACGCTGGTACTCACTGGCATGCGCGAGCAATCCACAAGCACAACCAACAACGGTATCGGCTCGCCGTACATGCCGCTGCTGGGCGGTGGCGTCGATGCGCAGAAGAAGGACACGATGATCGCTGTCGTCATCACTGCGCGCCTGCTCTAACCAAGGGAAATTCCGACATGAACAGAACCCTCATGAATGTCTTGGCGAGTGCGCTGCTGGCCGCTATTGCGATTTCCGCGCGCGCGCAGAACGCTTCAGCACCGCAAGCTTCTCTGGCCAGTGCCGGCGCACAGCAAGGCACGTCGTCAGCTGTCAGCCCGGCCGCCGCCGCGGGCGCGCAGCTCGCTCAAGGTGCACGCAGCTCCGAGTCCGATGAATTGGCCAACCTGCAGAAGCAGATTCCGCTGTGGAAAGCACGTGCCGAAATCGCCAAGTACCAGGCCGAGGTCCGTAAATCGGAGCCGGCCGTGGGATTGGCCGCGCCGCTGCCGGCAGCAACCATGGCAGCAGCACAGGGGGCCGTCCCCGCAGCAGCACCGGCCGCATCCGCGCTTGCTGCAGGGCCGCGCGCGATTTCGCTGCACGCCTACGACGGCAAGTACACCGCGATGGTGGAGGTAAACGGCCAAGCCATCCCTGTACGCGCTGGCGACACGCTTGACGGCGGCTGGAAGGTCGCTGGCATTGACGACGCGGGCATCAAGATCGTCAACGGCAAGCGTGTGCGTATTCTGAGGCCCTAACCATGGCGCACGCACTTACCTTTTCCGGTGCGAAGGGTGCTTTTGCAATTGGTTTGTCGTGGCAGCACGAGGAAAACCTGCCAAAGGCACAAAGCTTGCGCAAGCTGGCACGTCAGCTCGGGCCCAACGTGCGATGGGGCGTAGCGTTCAAGAATGCGCACGGCACCTTTCAAAGTGCGCTGTGTGAACCGATTGCAGGCGTCAAACCGTCACGGGCCAGACCTCTAGCGGCCATTGTCGCCACTGCGCATCCGCAACCCTGGGCAGGCCTGTATCACCTGGGCGGCGAGCATTACTGGTACATCGCGGTACGCCAGGGGCAAGCCGTCATCGCCGGCGGCGATCAGGTTGGCACGATCAGCGAACTGGCTGCTATTCGCGCTTATCACCAATCGCTACCAGGCTGGACCGAGATCGAGGGCAATCTAGACGACTTGGCCAACCTTGCACGCCAGGCCACGAGCGTGCCGGCTCTACACGACGTGCAGTCTGGCTCCTGGCGGACTGCCGCGCTTGCCGTAACAGCAATTGCGCTTGTGGTGGGAACTGTCTTTGGCGGCTGGTACTTGTATGACCAACAGCAAGAGGCCGAACGCTTGGCGGCCCAGGCCCGCCAGAAGGCAGCGGCCGCGCGCAAAGCTGCTGCTGCCCAGCAACGCATCCAACCTTGGCTTCGCGAGCCCACGCCGGCGATGTTCTTCGAGGCCTGCCGGGCGGCCTGGCACGAGCAGGAGTTGGCCATGCGTGGCTGGACGCTCGCCAGTTGGCATTGCAAGCCCCGTCCTGGTAACGCCCCCGAAGCTGGCCGAATTTCCATCGAGACATCGTGGAACCGAGAAGGCGGCCTTGCAGCGGATGCGCCTGGCGCACTCTCGGCTGACGGGCAGTCGGCCAATCATTCTCGCGAGGCCTCCTCGCCTTTTGGGCCGCCGGCGAATATCGACGTGCTCCCCCTTACTGCCGCACGCAAGAACATCTGGATGCTCGCGCAGGAACATGGCTTGACTTTGCGCTTGACCGATCCACCGCCTCCGCCAGCGCAGGCCGACAAGGATGCGCCACCCCCCGATCCTTGGATTCAGGTGACGGCGAATTTTACGCTGGCCGCACCGCCCTGGTTGGATTTGGCCGCGGCTTTCGATGTAGTGCCGGGCCTGCGCGTAGTCGACCTGGGCTACGACGCGCGAGCTCAACAATGGACCGCCAACGGCACGCTTTACACCGCGCGAGGCGCGGCGCCTGTACACGGAGGAATTTGATGTTTGCCTTCCTGAACCGTTTTGTTCGCAAACCGGCGCGGCTCGATCCCGGCGCGGCTGGCCGTGGCGGTGCCGTGACAGCCACGGACAAGGCCAATCTGGTGCCCGAACCGCCCGAAGCGCTGGCACCCCACGTCGTCTATCCGCGAGTGTTTGGCCCGCGTTTTGAACAGATCGCAGTTGATCTGAATCTGCTCTCTACAGGCCAGGCCCAGGCACTGCGCCAGCGGGCAGCAGGGCAGGGTGGGTATGTCGAATACCTGGCTCCGACGTTTGGCCTATCGTCCGAACAGGTGCAACGTGTGCTGGCCGCGCAGGGTTTTGTCGTGCACGTGGATGCACGTCACTATGGCACCCCGCGCTTTCTAGCATGGGAAGCCGTGCTACGGCGCCTGGGTGCCACGCCCCAGGTCAGGAAAGCCTCCGCCCAGGACCTGGCGGCGCTGCGCCGGGAGTTGGCCAATGCCGGGCGGCTGGACGATACCGATCTACAGACCCTGGCCAAGGCGCGTCAACTGATCGCCGATGCTGCCGCAGTCGGCGCCTCTGACATTCACATCCTGGTGCGCGAGGACCACACCGAGGTCCAGATCCGCATCAAGGGCGATCTGTGGACAGTCGCCTCGATGTCGATGCGCCGCGAGGAAGGTGAGCGCCTGACGCGCTCTATGTATTCGGGCTTGGCCACCATCAAGGAGGACAGCTACAAGGCGCTGAACTTCCAGAATGCACAGATCACAGGTGAAGCGCTGCCCGGCACGGGGCTCACCTCTGTACGGATTATTCGAGGGCCATCATTTCCGGTGGAGTCCGGTGGCGGCTTCTTGGTTGCACGTTTGCAATATCGTGATCTTGCGGCGCAATCCGAGGGCTCCCCAGAAGTTGCGAAGCGCTTGGATTTGTGCACGCCCAAAGCGCCACCGGGCGCTTTCCGTTTGGGAGAGATGGGTTACACGCCGCTGCAGGTGGAACTCGTCTCACGGCTGATGCATCGCCCGATGGGTGCTGTCATCGTGACCGGCCCTACGGGCTCGGGTAAAACTACCACGCTCTATGAATACACGCGGGAACGGGCGCGCCTGCTCCCACATGACCGCCTGATCACCATCGAGGACCCCACCGAATACCCGATGAACTGGGCGATCCAGCTCGTCACCGACAGCAAAAGCTTTCCGCAGATGCTGACCAAGACGCTGCGCATGGACCCTGATGTTGTCCTGCTCGGCGAGATCCGCGACGCGGACGCGGGCGAGGCCACCCTGCAGGCCGCCGCAACCGGGCACCAGGTGCCCACCACGCTGCACGTGACCGACCCATTCGAAACGTTCACGCGGTTGATGGGCATGGACCATGTGCGGCTGTCACTGGAAATCATCTGCAACCACAACCTGATTATCGGCCTGATCGCGCAGCGCATCGTGCAGATGCTGTGCCCGCACTGCAGTGTGCCTCTCGATCAGGCCAGCGAACAGTTGCCAGCCTACATGCTGCGAGCCTTGCATACCTGGGGGGACTTGTCCGGCGTGCGCGTGCGCGGCACGGGTTGCCCGCACTGCGACGGCAAGGGCATCGCTGGTGAGCAAGCAGTGGCCGAGGTGGTGGTGACCAGCGAAGCGCTGATGCAGGATTGCATCGAGCACGGCGTGTTGGTAGCGCGTCGTAACCACCGCCGGCGTGCCGGCTCCGATAAGCCGATGATTGCCCACGCGATCGATCTTGTGCTCGCGGGCCGGCTGGACCCTCGAGATGCCCAGCGCCGAGTCGATGCCATTCCGATGCGGGATGAAATCGATCTGCCGCCGGACGAAACGTCGGAGGTGACATCATGAGCGGCCTGTCGTGGACGCTGCGCCGGCGCCTGTATCAACAGGCTTCGTCGCAACTAGATAACGGGATGACGCTTTCGCAGGTGCTTGGGGAGTTCAGCACGCGCTTAGCGCGCCGTGGGCGTAAGCGTGCCGCAGAGGCCGCCGATGAGGTTGCGCGACGGGTGGTGGACGGCGATCCCTTCGTTCTAGCTTTGGGCGACGACCTTTCGGACTTGGAGCGCAGCGTGCTCGACGCCGGCGACCAAGCCGGCCAGTTGCCGGATTCCATGCGCCTGGTGATGGAAGTGCGTGATCTCACCACGCGCCTACGTCAGAAACTGCAGGCGAGTTTCTTCGCGCCCTCCGTCTACCTGGTTAGCTTGTACGCGGTGCTGTTGTTGATTGGTGCCTCGATCGTGCCGCAGTTCCTGGACGTGCTGCCGCTCTCCAAGTGGACCGACTGGGCCTATGCGATGTATCTGATGGGGGATCTCGCCGTCGGCTGGCCGGCACCGATTTGCTTCGGCGGGCTGCTGATCTATGCCGTCTGGTCATGGTGGGCGCTGCCGCGCTGGATTGGACCCGCGCGCGCGTTCTGCGACCGGCGCTTGTTCCCCTTCACGGTCTATCGGGAAATCACTGGCTTCACCTGGTTACTGTCGTTCGTCGCGCTCTTGCGCGCCGGCATCCCGGACACGGTGGCGCTGGACAACCAGATTGCGTCCGCTTCGCCGTGGCTTGCCTCGCGTCTGAAACCTATCCGCAATGGGCTGATTGATGGTCTGAGCCTACCGGAAGCCATGCGGGCTACCGGGTACGGCTTTCCATCCCCGGACTTGATCGATGAGATCGGCGCCTACGCCGGCTTTGACGACTTCACTGACAAGATCGCCGTGGCCGTGCGCCAGTACGCGGAAGTCATCGAGCGGCAACTGCTCGCGCGGGGCATGTTGATGTCGGCGGTCTTCACGGGGTTCATGTTTCTCGCTTTCGTGGTGCTGCAGCTTGGCGCCAACTCGCTTTCATCGATTCTCACGTCCGCGATGGGGCAAATCTGATAGCTCGGGCGTGATTCACTTTTAGAGGTTATTTATGGATCGTCTTCTCGGAAACATCATCGCCATTGTTCTGACGCTCTTGGCGCTCGTCGGACTCGCCTACGCGGGCTACAACGGCTTCCAAAATCACAAGGCGGGCGTGGTAGTCAACGACGTCGCGCAGATGATTACCAATGCCCGTGCAGGGTTCTCACAAAGCAATAACGGCTATGCAAATTTCACCACGGCCAATGTTCCGGCAATGATCAACGGCGGTATGTTCCCGACCGACATGGTGCGTGGCAATACGGTCGTTGATCCATGGGGTAACCCGGTCACGCTTGCTTCGACCAACAACGCCTCGCAAGGCGTGGTCGGCTTCGGTGGCGGCGGCAGCGAGACTGCCTCGCAATGCGTGAAGGTAGCCACCGGCATGAAGGACTATGTATCACTAGACATCAACGGTCAGGTTTTTACACAAGCGAACCTGCCAGATCAGGTCACTGCTGGTGCGGCCTGCAGCGCCACGGCCACGTTTTCCGTGACGTTCCAGTGAGCATGATGTTTCACAAGCTGGAGTCAGCGCCATGGCTTTCTTGATGCTGCCCATTATCACAGTGCTCTTTTTCCTGGGTGTCGGAGTCCAGGCCTGGCAGCTCGCGCAGGCTGTACCCGGCGCGGGCGTGCCGGGCCGCATGGAAGCCGCGGCCAACGTGTCGGCACAACAGGCGCTGGTCTTCGGTGCGGCTTGCGTGGCTACAGCTAGCGCGACGCCGGGCCTGATTAGCGCAAGCATTTCACCAGCACTGCCAGCTGGCGTCTCGACGCCGGCTGGCGCGGTATGCATGGCTGCTGCTCGCGCTGGCGGCGGACGCGACATCTACGGCTATATGCCGGTGGCACCCGGTGCGGCGGGATTCTTGATCCAAAACACCCAGGGCAATGTGGCGTGGTTTCGGGTCAGCAGGCAGGGCACGGCTGTGAACATGGTGACCGGCGTGACCTACGCCGTGCCAACCATGATTCCCGTTGGTGCACTGATTGATTGGGTGCAAACGACTACCTGAGGAATTGATTCATGGACGCCCTATTGGGATACATCGTTGCGCTGGTGCTGTCGATGCTGAGTCTTGCCGGCTTCACGACATGGGCCAAGGTCGGTGTCACCAACGTGCAAACTGCGGCCGTGGCGAGCCAGATGCTCGTCTTCAACAAAGCTGCGCAGCAGTATGTGCAGGACAACGCCGCTACGCTCGTGGCTCAGGCTACAGCTACTACGCCAGTGTCGGTGACCACGGCCACGTTGATCAATTCAACCCCCTCATATCTGCCTGCGGGATTTTCGTCGACCAATGCCTTCGGTCAAACCTGGCTACTACAGGTGCTGCAGCCGTCTGCGAACACGCTGCAATCCCTTGTGACCACACAGGGCGGCCGGGCGGTCACCGACGTCAAGCAGCTGGTGCAGATCGCGGCGCAGGCTGGAGCGCAAGGTGGTTTCGTGCCTTACACCGGGCAATTGGGCGACGCAACCATGACACCTAACAATGCCTATGGCGCGTTCGGCGGCTGGCGTGTGTCGCTCACCGGTTACACGAACCCTGGAAGCGGCCACCTGGCTTCGCTGTTGGCGTTTGGCGGCGCACAGGTCAACAACAACTATCTGTACCGGGTACAGGTTCCTGGACACCCGGAACTCAACCAGATGCAGACAGCGCTCGACATGACGGGCAACGACATCAACAACATCGGCAATGCGAACGCCACACAGGCGCATCTGACCGGTACTGGCGCCCCAAACACGGCATGCGCAAGCGCCGGTGCTATTCGCACCAGCACGACGGGAACCGGCCTAGTGATCTGCAGCGCCAGCACCGGCGTCTGGGAGCCGATTGGCACCGCAGTAGCTAACGTCACCAATGGCATGCCCTGCAACAACAACGGTCAGATCGCCACAGATGCAACCAATGCCGGTTACATCTGTAAAAACAATCAATATGTGGCGATCAACAATGCGATGGGCAGATTCGCGATCAATCGCCAGTTCACAAATGTTACTGACGGTATGACCTTCGCCAAAGATAGTTGTCCCGGCGGCACGCCTTGGGCCATGTATACGCCGGGGACATTCCTTGTGAACGATACCGGCTATGTGAATCCGCCAATTGAAGGAAACCTTTTCACCGCTATCGACCAAGGCGCGGTCTGGTATGCGCAGGCATCGGCCCGCTCGTCGTCGACCTGGTACAGCGGGAACGACACCGGAAATCTTGGTGGCCAGCTCGTGGGTACGCTGACAACGGGCTGTCAGTATTGACCGAACGTGTGAGGAGAAGAGAAATGTGCAAGAAGCAAGTGGCCTTGACGGTGTTGTCCTGCGCTGCGATCTGCGCCGCGTTATTCGGTGAGGCTCAAGCGCAGCTGGTTAAATTGCCAGCCGTACCGTTCACAGTCGCGGATTGTCATCCGGGCGATCATTGGGGATCGTCGCCAAGTCATGGCGGCTTGCTGCGATGTCTGACAAACAATCCGCCGCCCGCGCCTACGTGCCCGGCGGGCAGCACCCAAACATCAGCTCCTGTGTGGAACGGGGAGGCATGGAGCCAGCCGGTGTGCGCGGTAATTCCGCCGCCTGCTCCACCGTCACCGCCGCCAGGTCACGTGGTTGTGGCAACGGCCACCACCAACAGCTGCGGAACCCTTGGGGCCTTCAATACATATGCTGACGGGACGTATGACGCAAGCAATCCCGATTGGAGCCAGTCTTTCTCTGGTACTTGGGATCAGATGTTCAGCAATGGAGCGGCATATATGAACCAGAACTACGCTCGTTACTATCAGCCGATGTACATCCCCCAGCCTTCGGACCCGAATACCGCGACCCAATACTTGTCGCGTGTCTTCTTTGTCAACAACCCGTGGGCATGTGGTGGTGGCGTGGGCTAAGTTAACCAGACCCGCCAGTTACCTCATTTCTTCGCCTTGGCCCGCGCCTGAAGAATTTCCAAGATGAGGCGTGGGACCGAAACAGTCTCGCCACGCTTCACAGATTCCTGTGAAGCTTCGCGCAGCAAGTCCTGGTGGAGTTTCTGCGGTAGGCGAACCAATACCCCTTTTTTGTCTTCAGTCATGATTGTCCTGATCAAATTTGAGAGCGAATATATTTCGCTGATAGCAAGATAGCATGCTACGATGATATCATGAACACCCAGAGAGGTCGCCTCTCGCCAAAGCTCAACTGGAGAAGAAGAATGCGAAACACCAGCCAAACAATCTGCATCACCAAGTCGCTTGCCGCGCTCTCCCTCGTTGCCGCACTCGCAGCGTGCGGTGGTGGCGGTGGAGACAGTAGCACTTCCTCGTCGACAAGCGGATCTTCAAGTTCGTCAGGAGGATCGCCGTCGCAAACCGTAACTGGCACGCTATCAACGCCTCAATACACGAGCGGCAGCGCGCAAATCACGGCCTTCAATCTGCTCAATCAATACCGTGCCCAGTGCGGCATTCCCGCGCTGCAGGAGAACACCGTACTGGATCAGGCAGCACAGAGCCATGCAAAGTACATGGGCCTCAACAGCGCCATATCGGATAGCGAAACATCGGGAAGCGCAGGATTTACCGGTGCGTCTTATCAAGATCGAGCGGTGGCCGCAGGATTGCCGACTTCCACGTTTAGCACAGGTGTGAGCGGAGGTGCTTCGATCACAACTAACGGCTTTACGGCTGCTCAAGCAGGGCAGATGTTTGTCAATTCCCTGCTGGCGGGGGTGTACCACGCCGCAATCGTTGCTTACCCTTCCAATACGATGGGGATTGGGGAATACGAAACGCAATCTACCAGCAGTGGTCTGGCTTGGACGAATGCGTGGGAAAGCATCAGCGTGCTGGTCAGCCAGTCTTCGATTTTTAGCAACACGCCGCTTACGTTCCCCTGCCAAGGGGTTACCGGTGTGCCGTATAAATCGACAAGCGAGAGCCCCACTCCGCCGAACGTCTCGAACTCGGGCTGGGGCACGCCGGTTGTCGTGATGGGCAACACGTCCGACACGATCATCCTGCAGAACGCATCCATGACTGGCCCGTCAGGCAGCGTTGCACTTCAGATCCTGAATTCGACAACTGACCCGAACAAAGCTCTTGGTGCATATCAGGCCGTCGCCTACCCGACGTCGCCGCTGCTGCCGAATACGCAGTATTCGGTCACTCTGACCGGCACCGTCAACGGCACGGCGTTCTCGCGTAACTTTACGTTCACGACCGGCAATGTCGTGGGTTAAAGCGCAAACGTCTTCCTGAAAAGAACCCTTCTGCTCAACAGATCACGCCCATGAAAAACGGCCCATAGTCATCTGAACGAATCGCTCGCCAAGGTGTTTGCACCACCGAAGCGCGCGTTACCGCAAAAGCCCCAGTTTCCCAACAGAGGAATGAACCATGGCACTCGCCTTTTCAGCCAAAGCGGGCGCGAATATTCGCGCCGCCTTCCATCATCTCCGTATGCGCGTGCAACGTTGCGCGCTGCGGCTGTCACAGCCTCACGCCAACGTGCGCGCGCTCACGAGCAGTGGCGTTGCCATTCCAGCCTCGCGCGGTGTCGTGTCTCGGGCGATTTTCTGTCTGCCCTCTCTGCCTGCGAGCCAGCTTACCCAGCGGATTTGCCGTTTCTGACTGTCCGTGATTTTCCGGGAGAAGTTGGCATGCACCTGACTGTTCTTGAACGGCAGGCGCTCGCAGATGCCGCAGCTGAGGGCTTCGACGAAATCGAAGCAACGCTGCAGCGCCTGCAGATCGTCAATGCCGCGGCATTTCATACGCTGAGCACCTTGGCGACGCGCGTGTTCTTCGACCAGCCTGTTCGCAACGAACCGTGCCTGGCGTATGTACGCGCGCACCAGCCCAAAGGCGATTGATTCCCAACCCGCACTAGCACCAGGAGGACCTACAGCATGGCATCCGTCAACAAAGTCATCATCGTCGGCAATCTCGGCGCCGATCCCGAAACGCGCTACATGCCCAGCGGTGATGCCGTTACCAACATCCGCGTGGCGACCACCGACCGCTACAAGGACAAGGCCAGCGGCGAGATGAAGGAAACCACCGAGTGGCACCGCATCGCCTTCTTCGGTCGACTGGCCGAGATCGCCGGCGAATACCTGAAGAAGGGCTCGCAGGTCTACATCGAAGGCCGCCTCAAGACTCGCCAGTGGGAGAAGGACGGCCAGAAGCAATACAGCACCGAAATCGTCGCCGACCAAATGCAGATGCTTGGCAAGGCGCCCGGCGATCGTGGCACGGCAGGCGCTAACGATTTCGAGAGCGACGACGAGATTCCGCTGTGATTCATCCCCGGAGCCCGTCGATGAACTCGCGCGCCATCTTTCCTGACAGTCTCGCCCAGTTCTGTGCGGCCCGCGCCGGAGAGAAATACCGGCCGCACAACGGCGTCGAAGGAGAGCTTTTCATCGACGCCTGGTGCCGCAACTGCGTGCGAGCTACGCACGCCGGGATGGAACCTCTCGAATTTGATGCGAGCGCCTGCCTCATCGTCGGGGCCACCTTTGCATACACCATCGAGGACGCGCAGTACCCCAAGGAATGGCAGTACGCCCAGGACGGGCAGCCCTGCTGCACGGCATTTGTCCGCGTCGGCGAAGCCATTCCCGCGCATCGCTGTGAGCGGACCCGTGACCTTTTCGATCGGGATGCGTCATGAAGGGCTCTGCATTCCTGCTCGTCATGGCGCTATTGCCGGCGCTGGCCTTTGCCGACTGTATTGACGAAGCCGCCAGGTTCCACCAGGTCGATGCGCGCTTGGTGCGCGCCATCGCCCAGGTGGAGTCGCGGATGCACGCGGACGCCGTTGGCGCCAACAGCGATGGCAGTACCGACATCGGTCTCATGCAGATCAACTCAAGCTGGCTACCCAGCCTGGCGCGCTATGGCATCACCCGAGCGCATCTGTTTGATGCTTGTGTCAACGCCTACGTAGGAAGTTGGATTCTGTCTCGCAATATCCAGCAGCTCGGCCTCACGTGGGATGCCGTCGGGGCCTACAACGCCAAGAGCCCGGCAAAGCGTCTCGCCTACGCGCAAAAGGTCTATCAGGCGTTGGCGACGGCCAGCTCTACGCCGAGCCGCGCAATTGCCAACCCAGTAGCCTCAGTACGGCCTGTGGAGGCGCCGCGTGCTGCTGCGCGCCGCCGGCAGACGAACACGTCATCGGACATCACCATCGTCTCCTGGGAGCCACCCAATGAATGACCAGCAGACACGTGGTTTCGCGTTCGAGGTCCTCCATGACTACCTGCGTGATCTGCAGGAAATGATGGCAGACCCGGAAACCAACGAAATCATGATCAACCGCCACGATGTCGTGTACCGCGAGCGGCGCGGTGTGATGGAGCGCATCGAAGGGCTGGCGATCGCGCCTGCCGCGCTCGATACCGCCATCACGGTTCTGACCAATATCAACGACAAGGATCAGGCGCCGCTGCTCGATGCGCGCCTGCCAGGCCTGCGCATCGCAGCCGCCCGATTCCCCGTGTCAATCCACGGCGACATGATGTCGATCCGCAAGCACTCCGTGCGGCGCATCGCCTTGGATGATTACGTGCGCAACGGTGCTTTCGCCGTGTTGCCCGCCTCGCAGAACCGCTTCATCGGCCGGCAGGATCGGACTGTTCTCGACCACGCCGCTGAAGGCGGCGAGGCGTTGATGCGCTGCCTGCAATGGATCATGCGCCAGCGCTACAACATTGTGTTCTCCGGCGGCACCTCATCCGGCAAGACCACCCTGCTCAATGCGTTGCTCGAAGCGATTCCGGAATCCGATCGCATTGTCACCATCGAGGACACCGCCGAACTGAAGATCGCTTTGCCCAACTTCGTGTCGTTCGAAGCGAACCAGAACATCACGATTCGCAATCTCATTAAGTTCGCACTGCGCATTCGGCCCGACCGCATCTTTGTGGGCGAGGTCCGGGGCGCCGAGGCCTTCGACCTGGTGGAAGCACTGAACACCGGGCATGACGGCTCGATTTGCACACTGCACGCCACGAGCGCGGATGAAGCGCCCTACAAGTTGGAGTCGTACATCCGCATGAGCGAGGAAGGCCGCCTGATCGCCACCGAGGATCTGCGCAAAAAGATCGCCTCGACCTTCCGCTTCTTCTTGCATGCCGATCGACAAGGTGATGGCACGCGCGGGCCTGTTGAGCTCCGCGAAGTGCTGGGCGTTGAGGACGGCCGCTACAAGACACGCCTTTTGTTTTCCCGTTTCGCCTAATCAACCAGGAGTCTGTAATGAACGTTCTGTCCCAACTGCACCGCATCACCAACCTCGTCACGCAGGGCTATCTCACCACGCACTCGCGCCTTGCGGACACGAAGCAAGCGATTCACGCGCAGGTGGATCGTCACCGCAGCTTGATCCGCAGCGTGCTGTTGGCGCTCTGGATCGAAGCCATCCCCGGCCTCGCGCGTGCTGGCATCTGGAACGGGGGCCTGTGCAACATCTACCAGCAGGTGCTTGACAACGAACTGATCATGATCGTGTCCCTCGCTGCATTTGCCGGGGCGTTCATCTTGTGGCTGCTCGATGACGGCCACAGCAAGATCAAGCAGAACATCCTGCGCGGGTTCGTCGGCACCATGGCGCTGATCAACATGCCGGTGCTGTGGTCGCAGCTCTTTAACAAGGGCGTGGCCTGCACCGCCTGACGATCATGACTACCGCGATCGAAGCCGGCACGCCGGCGGCGGATACGCCCGCCGACTCCCTGTCCGTGCCCATCCGCAAGACCATGCTCGAAAAGTTCCTGATGGGGGGCATTGACAGGAAGCTCTGCGCCGGCGAGCTCGCCATCCTCATATTCACCGCCGTAGGCCTGCGCAATCCGTGGGTCCTGCTGGCGCTTCCGCCGACGCATCTGATCCTGTGGCTCGCGACGAAACGCGATCCTGACCAATTCAACTGCTATTTGCGCTACAGCAAACAGGGCGACTTCTACGAGCCGCGGCCGATGCTTCGCCAGACACGTAATGCTCGCCCCAAGGGCTTCGCGCGAGGTGAACTGTGCTGAACAACCCTACGCTCTCGCCGTTCGACCGAGAATCGCTTACACAGATCGAGGAACGCCTAGCAGGCCGGAGGCGATCGACCGCTGAGCTCGTGCCGTGGCTATTCAAGTACAGCGATTTCATGATCGCCAACAAGGATTCAGCCTTGATGGTGTCCTTTGAATTCACGGCACCTGATTCCAACAGCATTTCCATGACGGTGATGCGTGAACTTTACGAGCACGTCGCCGCCAGCCTGGGCAACCTGTCGCGCTATCCTATCTCGCTCTGGTGGACGGTCCATCGGCGCTTGGATTCGCGCTATGTCACCCTGCCCATGCCGGACAAGGTTGCGCAGATGGTCGACGACGATCGGCACGCGAATTTCTTGGCCGAAGGCAACTACGTCAACCGGCATTTCGTCACGTTCTCGCTTCTTCCCCAGGTCGGGCTCGACGCATTCGCCTCGCGCGTCATGCATGGCGTTACGCATGACGACCTGTCGATCCCGAGCGCGCTCTGGGAGGCCGTGCGTGCCACGTTTTCCGACCAGTACCAGTTCGCCTACACGCAGTCCGAACTGGAGGCTGCTGTTGAAACCTTTGAATCTATCCTGCACGGCTTCGCTGCAGACAACCCGCACATCAAAATGCGGCGTCTGGCCGGCAAGCGCCTCGGCGGATTTATGCACGCGGTCTGCTCCCCGCCAAGCGATCACATCACTGAACTGGACATCCCGGAAACGCCGGCACTCGACCAGGCGATGTGCGACACGGAAATTACGCCGGGCCACGACTACCTGCACTTCTACTCGAACGGGCGCCAGCGATACGGCATTGCAACGGGGATTCCGGGGAAGCGGGACTACTGGCCAAGCAATGCGTCGCCAAAGACTCTGGACGACCTCCTGAAGATCAAGGGTGAGCTCACCATCAGCCATTGCTTCCGTGTGTCGTCACCCAGCGCAGCAAAGCGTTTCATCGACAGTATCCGCAAGTACCACGAAGGCCAGCGCTTCGATGTGCGCCAGCTGCTCGCGGCGACCCTGCGCGGGACTGATATGGACGCCAAGCCAGGGCGCCAGAACAAAACGCGCCTGAAGGCCGCCGAAGAGGCGAACACACGCGCCGGCAAGGTCGAAATGCTTGAGGAGATCTACGGCTTCTACAACTTCACCGTCATTGCGTACTCGCCCGTGTTCGAGGAAACGCCGGCCTCGAAGGGTCTTGCCGGCGAGCAGGCCTACAAGAAAGCCGTGGCGACACACAACGCCGTGGAAGACGTTCTGCGCGCAGCCCAGTTCATACCGGTGCGCGAGACTCTGCACGCCATGTCGGCGTTTGCGACCACCATTCCGGGTATGTGGCGCGAGTGCGCGCGCTGGGCGTTTCTCGACACCGAAGCCGTTTCCCGCTTGCTGCCGCTGCGCGGCGTCTCGCGCGGCTCAATGTTCAATGCGCATCTGTCCAAGCAGATGCGCACACGGATTCCGGCGCTGGCGGCGTTTACCACCGAATACGGTACGCCTTTCTGGTTTACCGCCTACCTGATGGACCTTGGCCACATGCTCATCTGTGGCCGCTCGGGCTTCGGCAAGACCATCTTCATGTTGCTGTGCGCGACACTGTTCCGGAAATATCCGAACGCGCGGCTGATCGGCTTCGACATGAATTTGTCGATGCGCATTCCGACTGTCCTGCAGGGTGGGCGCTATCTGCAATTTGCGGCCGATGCCAACACCGTGGCCGAAGAGGAGCGGGCAACCTGCAATCCCTATGTCCTGCTGGGTCATCTCCGCCATCTCAAGTTCCTAGTCGACTGGACCGTGCTGCTGGCCAGCCAGCGAGGCTATCGGCCCACCACGGACGATCGAAAAGCCATCGAGAAGGCGATACGCGCAGCTGCTACGCGCGACCCTCAATTCTGGCGTCTGCGGTTCGTGCACGCCTCCCTGCCCAATGGCCCGCTGAAAAACGAGCTTGACCAGTGGGTGGGCGAGGCGGTCGACGCGCTCTACTTCGATAACGAACAAGACGGTTTCGACGACACGCAGTGGACCTCGATTGCAACGGACAAGATCCTCAAGGATCACGCCGTTGCGCGCCCGTTCCTCTCCTACGCGACCTACCGTATTCAGGACGAAATCGAGCAACGCCGGTTGCGCGGGGTCATCGCGCCAACCGTCGTCATGCTCCCGGAAATCTGGTCGCTGCTCGATGACAACCAGTTCGCCAAGCAGATCGGTGAATGGATCGTGACCATGCGCAAGCTGCTCGGTTGCGTTTGGATGGACGCACAGACCCCCGAACAAGTCGCCAACTCACCGATTTGGCCCGCCATCCGCGACAACGTTCTGATCCGCGTCTTCGTGCCCGTCAAGGATTTCAAGCCGGATACCAAGAAGGCCTACGAGGAAAAGTTTGGTCTCACGCAGACCCAGCAGGACGCGATCAAGAAGCTCAAGGCCAAGCGCGACTACTTCATTACCGAGGACGGCGGGATCTCCCGCAGCGTCTCAGTTCCCCTGCCTCCGCGCACGGAGGCCATCCTGCGCTCCGAACTGCAGGCGCAGATCCTCTTCGATCGGCATATGCGTTCCGGTGAGCCGGACTGGAAGGAGCGCTACATCGAGGAGGCCACTGCACAGATCGAAGCCGACAAACTCAACCTAGACGATGAGGACCGCCATGCATAAGACCTTCATTCGCAATGACATCGAGGTGCGCGTATTTGCTGCCCCCAAGGCACTCGAACCCGAAACCCGGAAGCAGTACGAAGAACTCAGCTTGACCTCCGCTGAGGTGAATGCAGTCAAGGCCTCGCGTATTGCCCGCACGGCGAAGCGCGCGGCCGCAGCGCTCGCGCTCTGCACGTCAGCTTCGGCATTCGCCGGCAGCGTGGCTGGCTTCGGCGGCGCGACCGAGATTACGCAGTTGCTCAACAACGCCGAACTGGTGTCCTCGGTTGCCCAGCAAGCCCAGATGGTCGAGCAGAACATCCAGGCGCAAATCACCCGGCTGCAAAACCTCGCCCAGGTGCCGGGCGAGCTCATCAACGAGACCATCGCGCCCTACACCCAGCAGCTCGACAACTTCCGGTCCCTCTACTCGGCCGTGACGGACCTGCAACAAGCGGCCCAGTCCACCAGCCAGTTGTTCAGCAATGCCATGTCGGACATGAGCTCGGCCAACTTGAAGCCGTCGCAGTGGCTGTCGGCGCTGTCGTCACTCGCGAAATCGCAAGGCGGCGTGTACCGGGCACAACTCAACCAGGACTTGAATGCCATCAGCTCGCTGGCCAAACGTGCTCAGAACCTGCAAAGCATCCAATCCAAGATCCCAGGCGTCACCGGCAACGTTCAGGGGCTGCAGATGCTGAATCAGCAAACCAACGTCCTGGCCGGCGAAATGATCGATCTGCATGCCCTCATGCAGCGACAAGTCGCCATGCAGATGCAAGACAAGGCGGACCAGTCGCAGAACCGCGACAACGTGGCACAGCTGCTCAAAGCTCGCTCGGCACAGGCTGCGGACATCAATACGAAGGAACAAACCATGATCCAGAACGCCCCGGCATTCCAACTGCCGCGCGATCAATAACCCCTTCTGACTCTCATAAAGAACACGACTTCACCATGCTGATACGGTGGCTCATCCTCCAACTCTGTCGATCACGTGCCGAATTGCGGTGCGTGATCCGCGTCGTGCGCGCGTACCTGGCAGCGCAGCACGCGACCGCCCAGGAGCGGACGCCACCGTTGCGTTTCTCCAATCTGTTTCAACGTGGCGCGCTGCAGCCTCGCCACCGCGTCAAGGACGCGCGTGTGCGCCGCTCAGCGCGCCTGTCGATGGTCTACGCCATTCTCGTTGTGCAAGCGGAATCGCCTCAGCTCCTGGCCGCCGCCATCGTCGCCGTGCCGGCCGCGCTGGTGATGGGAACCCTGTACGCAACCGGAGTCCTGGATTAACGCTATGGATGACATCCTCAGCACAATCAACCAACTGTTCGCCGCCGTACAAAGTGCGGGCTCATCTCTCGAAAACCTCTTTGTTTCTGACGGCATCGACTTGCTTGCGGCGCTTGGATTGATCGTCGCGACCTGGCACACCTTGCTGTGGCTGCTCGATGGTGATTTTCCGAACTACTTCTCGATGATGTTGCGCCACGTCGTCAAGGTCGCGGTACTCCTCCTGATCCTCACCACCTGGTCAGGCACGGTGCACAGCTACTTCGTGAGCAACATGCAAACCATGGCCGATCGCGTCGCCGGTGGCAGTGCCGACTCGAATACGCTCGCCAACACCCTGGTCGGCGCCATCCAGACGGTCATGTCCGGCACGCGCACCCAATCGCACACAGTCTGTACCGATGTCCCGGATTACACGCTGGACGGCGGCATTCCTACTGGCACCAGCCACCAGGATTGTCATGACGTCAACGACAACGCATTGGACAACACCAGTTTCTGGACAGCCTTCAAAACGTTGCCAGTTGTGCTGCTCACGCTTCTCGCAAAGGCCATCGCTCTGATCGCCATGGTGCTCTGCGTGCTGATCTTCGTTGTGGTCGTGCAAATGGGCTCGATCCTGCTTCACATCGCCTTTTGCCTTGGTCCCATTCTTGTGCCCTGGTTCGTCTTCCCGCCAACGGAATTTCTCTTCGAGAACTGGTTGAGAGCCGTCATTGGCGCAGGCCTCTACAAGGTCATCGCCTGGATCATGATGGGCCTCGTCATGAAGGGCGTTGTGCCTGGCTTCAATGCCTTGCTGCAGAAGGTCGCCGCGACCAACGGCGTCGGCAGCGAGATCTACTACAACACGGCCTATCTGGCCCTGATCGCCCTCGCCCTCGTCGCCTCGATCGGCGCGTTCTTGATGTGGCAGGTCCCGGCAATCGCCAGCACGTACGCCGGCGGCGGCGGAGCTTCGCTCAAGGGCTTTGGCAAAGGCGCTATTTCGAAGATGGCACAAGGTAACGGAGCATCCTGATGAAATTTTCCTCCTCCAGATCCACCCCTGAAATGCAAATTACTCCGCCGCCCGGAACTGGCCAGGGCGTCCGTGGATGGTTTGCTGCGTTTCAGAAACCAATTCTCGACAAGCACCTGGCAACGAAAGTCGCCATTGTGTTCGCGGCTATCTCCATCGGGCAGACCGTCGCGATCGTCCGAATTAGCGATAACTCTGGCCCGAAGCCCTATTTCGTCGAACGCGACAAGCAAAGCGGTGCCGTCTACTACAGCGAGAAATACGCCGAGGCGTTCACCCCGACCGCCGACAACAACGCCTATTTCCTGCGCAAGTGGGCTACCCGCGTATTCACGATCAACCTGGATGCGCAAGACACCCTGAAGCGACAGATCCCGCTTGCACGCACGTGGACCTCCGGTGCCGCAACCAAGGAGCTCGACACCTACATCACTGAAACCGATCCGGTGGCCCAGCGCGTCGTCAACACGCCCGGGCTGACCCGTCAGTTCGAAGACAACTCCATATCGTTCTCGGCCGACGGCAACATCGCCTACATGATCGTCACTCTGACCGAGAGCATTGCCGGCGTTCGCCAGACGCCCAAGCAGAAGCTGCTCACCATCAACTTCCTCACCGCGCCGCAACAACTCAAGCCGGAAGACAGGAAGGACAACCCGATCGGCATGCGCATCACGGGCCTGTCCATTACTCCGTACACCGGCATTACCCCAGGATCGACGAAATGAAGACGCTACCTCGCGCCATTCTCATCATTGCTGCGATGGCAACGCATGCCGCATCGGTCTATGCCGATGTCCCTGCAGCCGCTCCTCGCCCCCAGGGCGAGTTCGGCCGCATGTCGAAGGTTGCGCCGGCAGCTCGCGCGGCGTCGCCCTGCGCCAAGTCTTCTGCTTTCGGCCCCTTTGCTGAGCAGCAAGACCCGACGCTTGCGACCTACGCCTACGACGCGGATTACACATATCCGATTCCGATGCGGCCCAATCAGCAGACGCACCTGGTGCTGGGTGACGACGAGACGTTGGTGTCGTTCACGCTCGGCGACCGAAACAAGAAGCTCTGGCCAACGATGCCATCGGTCACCAAGCGCGACCTCTTCATCGTGCCGGCTGCAGCTGGACAGCGCGCGGCCGCGACGATCATCACGTCGAAACGACGCTACGAGCTTCAACTGTGCTCGGGTGACGACGGCCCGGCATATCAACGTGTGAGTTGGCAATACACAGACACGTTGGCCGATGGTGTCGGCGCGAGCCCGACGGCATTCGGTTTCGAGATGGCGGCTACGCCTGGTGTACCAGGTCGCCCAGAAGCGGGAGGCTCGAAAACGGGGAGCCCGCGCATCGACGCGACGCGCATGAACACGAACTACCGCATCGAGGGCAACGCCGAGTTCAAGCCGGTGATGGTGTTCGACGATGGCCGCATGACGTATTACCAACTGCCGCACGACGCCAAGCTGTCGGCCGTGTTCATCCTGGACAAGGATGGCCAGGGTGAAATGGCGCGCGTGATTCCGCTCGGCAACGACATGTACCAGATCCAGGAGGTTGTCACGTACGGCGCGCTGCTCAAGCGAGGCAAGGACGAGGTGCGGATCTTCAATGGCAAGGGGTCAGGCTGTGGTTTCTTCAGCTGCGATACTAAGCCTGTGAAGAACATCGATGGGGGCGCTTGATGGCCACGCCTGACCGCAATGCGGCCCCCATGACCAATGAGCCTGCCCCGCGCGTTCGCGTGCGGCGGGGGCTGGCCAAGACGATCTCCATTTTCTTCGGTGCCACGATTCTGTCGATCGTGTTCGTGCGCTATTTCACGCACCCGCGTGAAACAGCTGACCAACGGGCACGGCGCGAGCAGCTCGAACAATTGGCGAAGGAACAGCCGGCTTCGGGAGATGCGCTTGCTCAGAAGCTGGAGAATCAATTCACGCGAGCCCAGACCGAGCATCCGGCACCCGTGGCGCCGGCGGCGCCGAAGACGCCGCCATCCGGCCCGGTGCCGAACGGCATGGTAGGCGGCGCGTCTTCGCCGGCCGGCCTTCCTGGGGGAGCGCCTGGTTTCCAGGAAGGGCTGACCCCGGAGCAGCGACTGGCCCTGCAGCGAGCCTCCCAGGAAAATGACGCGATGGCGGTAGTGTCCTATGGCGATCGCGAGCAAGGCGCGGCAGCCAGTGCCGGCACCAATCCGATCTCCGATTACATCGCGGCGCTGCAGCGTCAACACGCCGACAAACGTACCGCGCCTGGTGAAGCTGGGACACCTGCCATTCAAGCGCAGCTTGCCGCGCTTGCGGCGGCCAACAGCCAGAGCCAGAACACGCCCGGTTCCGCAACGAACGCGCGTCACGTCGCGTGGCAAGGACAGCAGACGAACCAAGGCCAGAGTGCAACGTTGACCCCGCAAGCCGCCGAATCGCCATTCATGGTTATGCCGGGCACGCCCATCCCGGTTGTGCTCAACCAAGGCGTCAACAGCGACATGCCCGGGCAGTACAGCGCGACCGTCGACCGGGACATCTACGACAGCATCAGTGGCTCATGCCGATTGATCGCAAAAGGCACTCGGATCGTCGGGGCGAGCAATAGCGATGTAGCGATCGGGCAGGAGCGTATGCAGATGGGCGCCGCGCTCATGATCTTCCGTAACGGCGCATCGATGGTGCTCGATGGGTTGAACGGAGCCGATCCGAACGGTGAAGCCGGCGTGTCGGCCGACGTCAACAATCACTTCTTCAAGATTTTTGGCTCCACGTTCCTGATCGCTGGCATCGCCCAATACATCGGCCGCAATCAAAGCCAGCCAACCGGCACCACGCTCAACATCAATGGCGGCGGCGGTGCCACCGGCTTGACCTCTGCTGCCGGCCAGGCGGTCTCGCAGACCACGCAGACCATCCTGCAGCGCAACTCCAACATCCAGCCGACATTGCGGCTCGATCCTGGCCAAAAGCTCGTTTTCATCACGAAAGCGCCGATCCGAATTCCACCTAACACCGTTGCTGGAGAGTGCTACCAATGAAATCCTTCGTTCGCTTCATTTGCGCGCTGATGCTCGCCGCCGCTCTGCCCGCCAGCGCATTCGCGGCTCCGAATGCGTACAACTTCGGCTGGACCACCAGCGGCGCCGACATGGTGAAACCGTTCCAAGTCTTCGACGATGGCCAGTACATCTACGTCCAATTCGATGATCCGGCGCACGTGCCCGCCATCCTCACTGAGACGCCCAACGGCACCGCACTTCTCAGCTGGCGCCGCAGCTATCCATACATCGTCATCAGCTATCAGGCCAATGTGCTGATCTTCCGCGCGGGCAACCAGGAAGCTCGGGCAACGAGGTGGTACGTGGATGGTGTGCCACAGGTGGTGTTGCGCGGCGCTGCCGCGCCGGTCAAGACCACGGGCGCAGCGGCGTCACAAGACCAGTAAGCCAGCATGCAGGCCAAAACGTTGCTCTCAGCTCTCGCCTACGCCGCGACCGGCGCTGGCATCGCGTTCGCCGCCTGGTATCCCGGCAACTGGGTGATCGTGCTGCTTGCGCTGCCGGTGCTCTGGGCGGCAAGCCCGGGCCGAGTTGCAGCGGGCACGATGTGGGCCGGCTACTACCTGGTGGCCGCTCGTGACATCCCGGTCGTATGCGCCCGGTTTTTCTCGGTCCACGGCGAACTGGGTGCGACGCCGGCACTCGCCGTCGGCGTCGCGTTCTGGATCGCCCAGGCCTGCGTGCTTGCAATGCCATGGATGGTGCTCAAGCCGGAGCCGGCATCGCGTCAACGCGGCCTCTGGTGGCGCGCGGCGTTGGCGCTGCTGGTATCGACCGTGCCACCCATCGGCATCGTCGGCTGGGTCTCGCCGTTGCATGTCGCCAGCGTCTTGCTTCCGGGTGCCGGCATCTACAGCCTGGTGTATGCCGTTCTCGTTTTAGCCGGGCTGGCGTGCTATCCCTTGTGGCTGTTCCCTATGCGTCGGCCCGCCGCGCTCGGCGCTGCGTTGGTGCTCCTGGTTGCTCCTGTGGCCTCTTCCGAGGCGCTTCCACGGCCGCCGGCGGGCTGGGTCGCGGTCAATACGGCAATGGGCCAGCTCGACCAGGCCAGCTATGCAGCCCTCTATGCGCGCTCCGAAGCGTTGCAGCTCGCCGCACGCAAGGCGTTCGACGCCGGCGCGCGCGTCGTCGTCTTGCCGGAAGAAATGACCGGTCTGTGGCGCGACTCTACGCAGTTCTGGTGGGATAGCTCACTTACTCAACTCAAGGACTCAAGGAAAACACTCGTCATGGGTGTTGACCTGCGCGTTTCGGAATCACCCCGCCGCTACGCAGACAGCGCCATCGTGCTCGGCGCTGGCGATGGCCGATTCGACAGCCGCCAGCCGGTGCCGGCAGGCCTGTGGCGGCCCATGGCGCCCCTGAGCGCCGTTCTAGGTGACCTTAGCCAAGACTTCCTCACCATCGATGGTCACCGTGCGGCGTTTTCCATCTGCTACGAAGACTTCCTGTTCTGGCCGCACTGGCGCCTGTTCCTGGTTCGCCCGGATGTGCTGCTCGGCCTGGCCAACAACTGGTTTGACGACGGCCTGGCCGTTGGCGAGATCCAGCGTCAAAGCATTTCTTCTATTGCACGCATTGCCGGCGTTCCGCTTCTGCGCGCCGTCAACGTGCCCAACTCACCCACCCTCAACGCAAAACCATGACTGAAAAGAAAGCTCGCCTCATGCTGCCCGTCGCCAAGCCGGTTCCGCAGCACGCCACGCTCAAGTTGACTATTCCAGCGGGCTTGCATGCCGCGCTGCTGCATTACCAGGATGCCTATCGGGAGATGAACGAAGCCGAACTATCCATGGACGACATCGGCGAATACATCCTGCGTCAGCACCTGCGCCGCGACAAGGCGTTTGCCGCATGGGCCGAAACGCGCGGCATCAAGCTCGAAATCTAGGTTTCCTGATGTGACGCACCAGACGACTGATACCGAATGGACAGGCCACAACATGCAGCGGATCACGGTCACGCTTGAAATGCATCCTGATGACTACAGGCGAATGCGAGAGGCGGCACAAACGGCGCAGATTCCAGAACCGGAATTCTGCGCGCTGGCCATCCACAAGGGTGTCAAGGTGCTTATGAACTGCCAGGCGGACGTGAGCGCGCTGCTCCATCCACTCAACGCCGGAGCCATGAAATGACGCCGCGCCGCCTGCCCTTGTTTGTGCCCGGCCTGGTGCTGGCCAGCACTGTTGCACTGTCTCCGATCGGCAGCTATGCAGAAGGCGTCTCGCTGCAGAACACCGGCACCGTCACCGTCTATTTCTCGCCGGCCGGCGGTGCCGCCGACGCGATCGCGCGGTCCATCGAGGCGGCCCACACGCGCGTGTGGCTTGCCGGCTACGAGTTCACGCACCCACGCATCGCCCGCGCGCTTGCGCAAGCTGCAGATCCGCGCCGGCATGTCGACGTGCGCGTGGTGCTTGACCAGGAGAACGTTCGTTCGTCCTACAGCGTGGCAACCTACCTGGCGCACGCCGGCGTGCCCGTGCGGATCGACTGGACGCATCCTCGCATGCACCAGAAGACCGTCGTTATCGACGACAACATCGTGGGCCTGGGCAGCATGAATTTCACGCGCGCTGGCGACGAGAAGAATTCCGAAAACTGGAACGTCTTCCGCGGCAACCCTCAGCTCGCGCAGCTCTATGCGCAGGCCTTCCTGCAGCTGCACGCACAATCGACGCCGTACCAGAGCAAGGGGCAGTAGCCATGACGACATTCACCATCGCTCAGATCGAACAGGCTATTAATTACTGGCGCGCTGCACAGCCTGGCGCCGAGTTCGCCTTGAATGCGCAGGCCCGGGCCCTCGCCAGCGTCTACGGGTTGATGATCTATGACGGCCGCGCGCACGTCGCGCTGGCGGATCTCACCGTTGGCCAGGTGGAAGCGCTGACCGCTGCGCTGGGCACGCAGTGATTCTCAACGGCAGCGACTCAAGAATGAGCCGGCCTGGCCGGCAAAGGAGACGGATGATGACAACCGGCAACACCACAAAAATCTTTATCAAAGCAAAAGACGCTACAGATGAAGTGCTGGCCGAGATCACGTTGAAGGATGGTCCGCACATGAATGCGCACGGGGATCTCGACTGCACGCGGTACTCGCTTCAGACGGCATTTGCGGAAATCTTCGGCCGAGAGGTGCGGGTCGTGGCCGATTCCGATATTCCGCTTACCGACAATCCAGGTATGGTGTTCCTGCCGTAAGCGCTGGTGAAATTTCGGGTTTCCCATGGAAACAATTGACGACGATGTTTCAGGGCGTCCGCCAGCAGGCGGGCGAGTGGCGGCAGCAGCTGACACGTCCCCCATCAACGCCGGCCTGCAGGCCGGCGTTGATGCGTCTGGCGTCATCGTCGCCAACGATCGTGACCGGCGATCCCTCGCCTGGTTGCGCGAACAGGTCGGCGACGCTGCCATCGAGGCCGCCGTCGCGCAGCTCGCTGGCCAACGCCGGCCCTACGTGTCCAACGTGGCCAAAGCACTCGGCATCGCGATCCCGAGCGACCTTGCGCTGACCAGCGCAGACACCGCCCGGGCCCGCATCGCGGCGTTGCGCTCGCTCATCAAGAAGAAGTGACCACGCAGGCTTGCGCCGGCGCGCCGGCGGCAAGAAAAAAGCGAGAGGGGTGAACCCTCTCGCTTTGGTGCTGCGTTGGCTATAGGAGCCGATTCCCGTGTGTCTCACGGCGTTTCTTTTTGCGTCCAAGCACCGTCATCGAGTGCCTGTTGTGCCTTCGCTTGCGTGGTGAAATATTCCACCGACTCGCGTGAGCACGGACCCGCATCGTCAGCCGTACCAATGTAGAAGCCGGCATTGGATTTGAGCACTTGCAACGGAAGTTCAATGTTGCAGTACTGCTGGGCCAACAAACCAAACGTGTGAATCATGATGGATCTCCAAAGTTGAGTGGAGCCATCCGGGAGCGTCGATCGACGCGCCGCGAATGGCGAAACGTCTGTCGGCATAGCGAAGAAAATTAGAAAAAGCGCCGACCTGACTGGCGAGAATAGCGAAGTAAGTTAGAAAAAATAGCGAAGTAGGCTGGAGCATGAAAGAGGCGCGCGCGAGTGTCCCGTCCCCGGGGCGCCAGCCTGCCCAGCCATGCAACCAGTGCGGTGCGAGAGTCAAGCATTGTCGTCTTGCCACCGGATGTCCATCGCCGACCGCCTCAGATGCCCGGCTGAGTGTCGGCAGTATGAACCCATGCAAGGCGTCCTGTTAGCGGGTCACTGGAAACCCGATCGCGAGAACAAACGCAAAAAGCGCGTACAAAGAGCTGACTGCTACCAGGGTTCGCCCATGCACGACTCCGCGCCGGAACATCATCCACAAGAACAAGATGGCGACCGCAGTAATGATGCCGGACGCAAGCAGCGGCCCGTCAAATCGCCATGGAGTGTAGAAGATCCCCAGTGCACTCGGGATGGTGGCCTGAATCATCATGGCCCCCGAGATGTTTGCCAGGGCGAGGCGTTCCTTGCCCCGGCGGACCCAAATCAGAGCGTTCATCGTCTCGGGCAACTCCGTCGCAACGGGGCTGAGCAATAGCGCGACAAGGTGTGCTGGCCAGTGCAGCGCTGTGCCAATCGCTTCAAGCTGTGCCACAAAGACGTGTGAAGCGCCGCCAATCACGACCAGCGCGAGCAGCACTTGCAGCACGGCCCACCCCAGTGGAGGTTCCGCCAACTTCGGGCGAATCGAGAGGGGCTCCAGTTCCTCTTCTTCAGGTGCCGTGTCACTGTCCTTGATCTCGCGCCAGACATAGATCGCATAGGCGACCAGGAAAAGAATGCCCAGCCAAGGCTTGTATGCAAAGGCAACAAGCCCCAGGGCAACCTTGACAACAAAGGCGCCCAGGAAAGCGGCCTGGTCCCGGCTCATGCGTGCATGGTCGACTTTGACTTCCGCGGTGGGACGGCCAAGCTCGCGTCGATTCATCATCAACGCCAAACCAACTACCGCATATGCGAGTGTGGCCAGAACAAGCGGGCCGCCCATCGCAGCACCGACGCCGAGATCTTTCTGCTCAGGCGTCGAACCGAAGACCACGGCAACGAACGTGACGGCACTTTCAGGCAGTGCTGTGCCAAAGGCGGCCAACACCGAGCCGACGGCTGTGGCGCCGAGATTCAGTCGCTTGCCGCACCATTCAATGCCGTTGACGAAGTACTCGCAGGCCAAATAGATGGCGCCTGCCGATATCAGGAAAAGACCGATTGTGAGGAGCATGAAATGAGGTAGCCAGGCGAACGAGATAAACCAATGGCGCAACGACGCGCGTCGCCCGGCCTGGGTGTGCACGTCGCGGCCAAAGGTCTCGCCTAGCGGCTCTGCTTGCAGCAGAGGCTGTCCACACCATGAGACGGCAAGGTCTCAAGTTTGTTGACGTGGACTTCCGAGCATTGCGCCCGGAATGGCTACTCCCCAATGACAACGGGCCGGAGTGTATCAGCATCCCCCCTGGCACGCAAAAGTACAAAGACGCCTCAATGTCGCTCACTCGCTGCGATAGATCCCGTGTGCGAGATAGTCGGCTTGAATCGATCCGTCAGGTCCGGCTTAGCTCAGCTACCTATGTAGTCTGTCCAGAGGGCCCGCCGAAATTTGAGGTGCGCAGACACTTGCCCAATTCCGCCGCATTCCCTTTTTTGTAGGCGCTCCTATTCGCCACTTGATTCTCTTCCCTCTTGGCGTTCAGCGTTCTCCCGTTCCATGGCCGGCATTCCACGTTGTTTGACGGCTGCGACGCGTTGCTCAAAGCCAACGGAAAAACTGCTTGCAGGCTTACGTATGACTTTGTTACCCTTCGCCCCGTCAGAACTCGGAGTGATCTCCATGGACAGTTGTTCTAGTCGACCTTGGGTCGCACGTTGAACGGCTAGACAGTTTGGGCGCATCGCTGCGCTTCACCACTGCCTAGCCGCATTGCACGGCGGGTAGTGGATCTTGAGCGGGTTCTCCGCACAAGCCTCTCCCATCATTCGATCGTTTTATCGACACGGCCATGTGGCCGCGTACGCGTTTGCGTGCGTGGTTCCTGGGAGGCTCGTGGTCGGCCCATGCCTACGTCTGTCATAGAAGCAGACGAGGGAGGTCTCATGCTGTTTTTCTCGATGCTGCAGTACGCTTGGGTTGCAGTGCGTCCGCTCGTTCTGGTGCGCGCTGCTGCTCTGCGTCCCCTCCGTCGTCCGGCCTTGCTGGCTGCGATGGCTTTGTTCTCTGCTTTCACGCATGCTGCCCAAGCGCAAGAAGCTCCGGCTTCTGCTCCGGCTGCAGATGCGCTGCCTGCCGGTGGTGAGTTGGGCGACCGCTTCGGCTTCCATGGCCAATCGACGTGGGTCTGGCAAGCCAAGCCCGCCTTCAAGTCGCCGTACAGCGGCGACAACAGCCTGACGGCGGGCCGCGCCACGAGTTATTCCTTCAGCACGACGCTGGACCTGGGCATGCGGCTGTGGAAGGGCGCGGAATTCCACTTCAACCCGGAAGTGGTGATGGGCAAGGCGTTCTCCGATCTGCATGGCCTGGGTGGCCCCACCAACGGCGAGTTGGCCAAGGTCACGGGCACTGACCCGACGCTGTACCGCGCCCGCGTTTTCATGCGTCAGACCTGGGGCCTGGGCGGTGACACAGAAAAGGTCGACGCCGACTTCAACCAGTTCGCTGACGTGGTCGACAAGCGTCGCGTGGTGCTGACCGCGGGCAATCTGCCGGTGCTCGATGTCTTTGATGCCGTGGAGTACGCGCACGACCCGCGCACGCAGTTCCTGAACTGGTCGTTCATGACGCACCCGTCGTTCGACTATGCGGCCGATGCGCGCGGCTACAGCTGGGGCGTTGCGCTGGAGTACATCGACAGCGAGCTGGGCTGGGCCGTCCGCGCGGGCCGATTCCTGCAACCGCTTGAGTCCAACGGCTTGCCGCTCGACACGCGTTTTCTGAAGCACTACGGCGACATGCTGGAGCTTGAAAAGCGCTACACGCTGTTCGGCCAGGAGGGCAAGGTGCGCTTGCTGGGCTGGCGCAACTTCGCGCGCATGGGCCGCTTTGATGATGCGATTGCGCTCGGGCAGGCCACCGGTGCCGCGCCAGACCTGAGCCAGGTGCGGCGCGAGCACGCCAAGGTGGGCGTCGGCCTGTCGTTCGAGCAGAAAGTGGGCGAAAACCTGGGCCTGTTCACCCGCCTGAACTGGTCGGATGACAAGACCGAGACCTATGCTTTTACCGAGGTGGGCCGCAACGTGTCGTTCGGCGGTCTGCTCAAGGGCACGTCCTGGGGGCGGCCGAATGATGTGTTGGGGGCGGCCTTTTCGCTCAACATGCTGGGCCCGGATCATCGTGCCTATCTGGCGGCGGGCGGCAGCGGCGCCTTCCTGGGTGACGGCGCACTGAACTATGGCCACGAGCGCATACTCGAAGTGTTCTACAGCTTTCAACCGGTCAAGGGCATCACGCTCAGCCCCGATTTTCAGTTGATCCAGAACCCCGGTTACAACCGGGACCGCGGGCCTGCCAAGTTCTTTGGCATTCGTGCCCACGCGGAGTTCTAACGCCTACGGAGGACCCATATGGACAGTCCGAGTCGACCTTATCCGACAACCACATCAGTTTCCCACTAGGCCAGTCCGCCGCACGGTTTTCCCTGCTGCTGACTTGCCGCCCAGGCAAGGCAGCGGTGTCTGCATCGCTCCTTGATTGTTTGAATCTGCCGCCAGGGTAAGACGACCCCTGTGCGGCGATTGCCGCATGCCATGCACCCGTCGTGCGCATGTGGCGAGGAGTACCTATGCGCAAATTCAACATCCCCGCCCGTCGTTTCTCGGCAATCGCGCTGCCGTTCAGCTCGCCGTTCGTGCAGGCCCGGGCCGGTGCGCCCGAGCGTGCCAACGCCGTGCCCGCCACCTCCAACCGGCGTGCTGACGACGGTGGGCAGCCGCTCTCCAACCACGGCTACGCTGCCGCTGCCGTCCGGCTGTCGCGCACCTATTGGTAACCGGTGGGTCATCCAATCACCCAATAACAAATCGGAGGTCGCTATGACCCAACTGACTTCGGGCATCGACACACCACCACGTCATGCCGCTCTCGACGACGCCCATGTGGGCGACATCCGTGGGGCGCTCGGCACCATCGCCCACCATGACACCGGCGCGCGTGATAGCTGGCGTGCGCGCTTGCGTACATTGCTCGCCATCCTCGGGCCCGGCCTGATCGTGATGGTCGGCGACAACGATGCCGGCGCCTTCGGCACCTACACGCAGGCCGGGCAGAACTACGGCACCACGCTGCTCTGGACGTTGCTGCTGCTGATCCCTGTGCTGTACGTGAACCAGGAGATGGTGCTGCGCCTGGGCGCCGTCACGCGCGTCGGCCATGCGCGGCTGATCTTTGCGCGCTTCGGCAAGTTCTGGGGCAGCTTCTCCGTCATCGACCTGTTTCTGGTGAACGCGCTGACCTTGGTGACGGAATTCATCGGCATCAGCCTGGCGCTGGAGTATCTCGGCATCCCGCGTCATTGGGGCGTGTGTGCAGCGGCCGCGCTGGTGATGCTGGCCGCCTCCACGGGCGACTTCCGCCGCTTCGAGCGCTTTGCGCTGCTGCTGGTGGCGGGCAGCCTCACGCTTATTCCCATCTTTGTGATGGTGCACCCGCCGATGGGGCAGGTGGCGCGCGACTTCTTCGTGCCTGCTCTACCGGCCGGTGCACCGCTGGCGGAGGTAATGCTGCTGATCATCGCCATCGTGGGGACGACGGTGGCGCCGTGGCAGTTGTTCTTCCAGCAGAGCTACGTGATCGACAAGCGGATCACCGCGCGCTTCATCCGCTATGAGCGAGCGGACCTGTGGCTGGGCATCGTGCTCGTGATTGCCGGTGCCGTGGCGATGATCGCCTTCAGCGCGCAGGCCTTCCACGGTACGCCAGAGTTTGGCAACTACACCGATGCACTGGGCACGGCGAAAGGGTTGGAAGCGCACTCGGGCCGCTGGGCCGGTGTGCTGTTTGCGATCGCGCTGTTGGACGCCAGCATCATCGGCGCATGCGCGGTGTCGCTGTCCACGGCCTATGCTATCGGCGATGTGTTCGCTGTACGGCATTCGCTGCATCGCAAGCCGACGGAGGCCAAGGGTTTCTATGCGATTTACTTCGGGCTGACGCTGCTGGCCGCAGGGTTGGTGCTGACGCCGGGTGTGCCGCTCGGGCTGTTGACCAACGCGGTGCAATCACTGGCCGGCGTGCTGCTGCCGAGCGCGACGGTGTTCCTGCTGCTGTTGTGCAATGACAAGGCTGTGCTGGGCCCCTGGACGAACGGCCGCGCGATGAACATCTTCACCGGCGGTGTGGTGGCGGTGCTGGTGATGCTCTCCGTCATCCTGACGGCGGCGGTGCTGTTTCCCGGCATCGGCGAATTCGAGATCGGCGCGATCCTGATCGGCGGTTCGCTCATCGCCATTGTCATGTCGCTGGTGTTGTGGCACATCGAGCGGCGCAGTCATCGACCCCAGCATCCACTGCGCGTGAGCGTGCTCGATCGCGACCACTGGACCATGCCGCCGCTGGAGCAGCTCACGCCAGCACGTTGGACACCGCTCAAGCGCACGTGGATGTTTGTGCTGCGGGCTTATCTCGTGGTGGCCGCTGGACTGGTGCTGGTGCGGATCGCTGGGCTGGTGACGGGATGAGGCTAGGCCAACAGCCTACATACATCTTGCCTCACGCGCCGGGTAGCTGAAGCGGTTTTGAGTCCAGTTTGCCAACGGGGACAAGGGGTTGCTCGCAATCCCGGATGTTCACGTATACGTGCGCGTCCTTTTTCAACGGGCTGTCGAGAGGCAGTTGCACCACCACGTGTTGCAGTTTATGGCTGCTATGCATATATCTGCCGGCCGTGGTTCCGAAGTCGAACCTTACGACAGCAACCGGAGGATACGCTGCAGACAGGTCTCGCCTTTGGCGGCACAGCGCTCCGAACCGCCCCAGATCCGCTGGTGCACCAATCTTTTCGATTTCTCCGAGTCTCCATCCCTCGTCGTAGGCATATTTGCCTTCATAGATAGTCGAGCAACCGGCGAGGGACATGACCAGCATTGTGCTCATGGTGCGCATCTGCAGTGCGGAAGGAAGAGAGCGCATTCTGAGAACTCCTACCATCATCTGCCTCTTGATACTCCATTTGGACCTATGGCCACGAACCTGTTCGATAGGCATAGCGCATACTTGAAAAGTCCTGCCCTCCATTCAGTGTAGGTCACGTCTCCCACACAGTGATACCGTACAAATCACAGTGCGCTATTTGTCGAACGCGGTAAAAGAGGAAGACCGACAGAGTGAAAACGAAAACGCATCTCATGCAGGTTTTCGTTTGCGTCACCGGGTTATTCGGAAAAACGCATGCACGACGTCTATGCTTCGGCTGCCAGAAATTGGAGCCCCCCATGCAACACACTCGCTTATCCAGCCTTGTTGGAGTCATCGCAACGGTACTGGGTCTAACTGCGCTTCCGGCGTATGCCGTCCTTCCTGATGAGATTCAGGTCTACACCGGTGACATCAACGCGCCCGGCGAGTTTGGACTGGAGTTGCATCTGAACACGACGCCAAGCGGCATTGGAGAACCGTCTTATCCGCGCGAGGTCACGACACCGCATGGCTGGCGGGGCACTGCTGAATTCTCTTACGGCTTGACGCCTTCGGTGGAACTCGGTGTGTACGTCCCAACCGCGCTCACGCGCGAAAATACCTACTACGTCACCGGGCCAAAGGTGCGCGTCAAATGGATGCCCGTCCGACCCGAAGACGGTGTCGGTTACTTCGCTGGTCTCAACGTCGAGCTTGCTCATGTTGCAAGTCGCTTTGAGCAATCACAACAAGCGGTAGAGCTCCGGCCGATTTATGGCTATCAGAATGAGCAATGGCTATGGGCGCTCAACCCGGTGCTCGACTGGAATCTCTCCGGCCAGGATCGCAGTGGCGTGCCTGAATTCGCCCCGGCCCTCAAGATCGCCCGTACGGTGTCCACAGGCATTCGTGCCGGATTGGAGTACTACGCCGGTCTGGGTCGCGTCGACCATGTCTTGCCATTATACGAACAGCAGCACACGGCCTTTCTCGCGTTTGACGTGGATCGCAAGCCGTTCGTTTTCAACTTTGGCGTGGGCAGAGGCTTAACGCGCGCCACCGACCGGTGGACGTTCAAATGGATCTTTGAAGTCCCATTGAGTTAACCGTCAGCCCTCAGCGAGAAGGCTGGCGCCTCATCGGTTTTAGCGCCGTGCGACGTCAGCGTTGGGCCGGTTCCACCACCCGCCACCTAGGGCTTGAAACAGCGCTGCCGTATCGGCGAATCGGTTTGCACGCGCCCCAATCGTGGCTTGCACAGCAGTCTGGTAGGCCTGTTCTGCATTCAGCACAGCGAGGATGTTGACCTGGCCGATCGCGCGCTGCCTATCCGTGATGTTTAGAGTTCGGTGTGCTGCCTGTTCGGATCTGAGCGCGGCTTTCAGCACGTCGGCATCGGCATCTAGCGCGTGCAGGGTATCGGCGACGTTCTGGAATGCAGTGATGACGGTGCCACGGTACTGCGCCTCCGCTTGATCGACCCCCGCATCGGCTGCCCGTTTTTTCGCCAGCATCGCACCACCATCGAAGAAGGTCTGCGCCACATTGCCGACCAGGCTCCAGAAGACGTTGCCGTCCCGGAACATCTGGCTGAAGATTTCTGCGGTGCCGCCCTTGGTGCCGGTGATCGTCAGTTGGGGCAGCATATTGGCGATCGCCACGCCCACCTGCGCTGTTGCGGCGTGCAGCTGTTCTTCGGCTGCGCGCACGTCAGGGCGCTGCCGGACGAGATCCGATGGCAGCGACACGGGCAAGTCCTGCGGCAGCGTGAAGTCTGCAAAGGTGAACGTCTCGGCGATGCCTTCGCTAGGCAGCTTGCCGGCCAGTGCAGCCAACAGATCGCGCTGAACCGCCAGTTGCTTTTGCAGGTTGGGTAGCGCCTGCTCGGCCTGCGCAAGCGCCGTTTCGGCAGCTGCAATATCCAGCCCCGTTACCGCGCCCAGCGCGAACTGCTTGTGCAGGTTGTCGAGCAACTGCGTATTGATGCCGACAATGCGTTGTTGCGCTTCAATCTGCGCGCGCAGCGAGGCTTCCTGCACTGCCGCCACCACGATGTTGGACGCAAGGGTGAGGTGAGCCGCCTCCATCTGGAAGTACTGTGCCTCTTCGGTGGCCTTCAGTGATTCCACCTGCCGGCGGTTCAGGCCGAAGACGTCTGGGGCATAGCTCACCGTGAGCTGCGCGGTGTGCAGGGTGTAGATCGGTGCGCCAGAGGTGAGCGTGGGCGAAATCGTGCCGACGGCGTTTTGCTGTCGGCTCGGTTGATACGAGCCTTGCAGCATTGGGAAGAACGCTCCTTGTTGCGCGCGCGTTTGCTGCTGCGCCACGCGCAGTGCAGCCTGGGCGGCGGCCAGCGTGGGGCTGGCGGAAATCGCATCGGCAATCGTCTTGTTCAGCTTTTCTGACTGGAACGCCTTCCACCATTGATCGGAAACTGGCATCCCCGAGACAAAGCGCTGTGCTTCGCCGCCCTGCGTGGCTGCAGCCGATGTCTGCTGCGGCAGCGGCTTGGGCGTATAGCCAGTCACTTTCGGAGCATCCGGAGTCTTGAAATCCGGTCCGACCGCGCAGGCGGCGGTCAACAGGCATGCCGCCGCCACGATGGTCAGGCGCAGAAGAACAGTGGCGGACGATGGCATGCCGTGGGCAGTGTTGGCGGGCATGGAAGCACCCAGTTTGGTCGAATGGCGCCGATTCTATGGGGGCGTCGAATCGTTGCGAACTGTGATTCATCACAGTAGACCGCTCCACGTGCGGGCAGCATCATGCGGGCAAAATTTCTATCAACTGGGGTACTGCTGTGCAGGTTGATTACAAGTCCGCAGCCATTGGGGGCGTTGTCGCCGGGTTGGTCGTTGGCGGCCTGATGTGGGGAATCTGGGGGCAAAAGCGCTCGGAAGCTGCGCCCACACCATCGTATGCAGCCGCGCCGGTCACCGTGCCAGCGCCACCCTCACGCGATGGGCAGGCCGTGACCTTGAGCCAGGGCCAATTGCAGTACATCAAGGTTGCGCCCGTAGAGTTGCGCGAATTCGCCAACCGGCGCGAGGCGGTGGGCAATATCGACTTCAACGAGGACCGCGCTGTGCAGGTCTTCACGTCGTACCAAGGCAAGATCCGCAACACCTACGCCAAGGTGGGCGACATCGTTGCCAAGGGCAAGCCGCTGTTCGATATCGACAGCCCTGATCTGGTGCAAGCGGAATCCACGCTGATTTCCACTGCTGGTACGCGCAAGTTGACGACTGATGCGCTCGCTCGTGCGCGCCAGTTGTATGAGATCCAGGGCCTGGCACAGAAGGATCTGGACCAGGCTATCTCCGACCAGCAAGCCGCCGAGGCGGCCTACAAGGCCGCGCGTGAAGCCCTGGCTGTGTTCGGCAAGACGCCCGCACAGATGGACCAGATCGTGCAGACGCGCAAGACTGATTCGCTGCTGACGGTGGTGAGCCCGATCTCGGGCCAGGTGACCGCGCGCAGCGCGCAGCCAGGCTTGCTCTTGCAGCCCGGCAACGGTACGGCGCCATTCACGGTGGCTGATGTGTCCACCATGTGGATGCAGGCGTTCGTGCCGGAAGCCGATGCACCGCTGCTGCACGTCGGCCAGCCGGTCAAGATTCACGTCATGGCGTTCCCAAGCCGGGTCTTCAACGGCAAGATCACCACCGTGGGTGCATCGGTCGACGCCAACACGCACCGCATCCTGGTGCGTTCGGAAATCGACGACCCGAAGCACGAACTGCGCCCCGGCATGTTCACTTCATTCGACATCACCACCGGCGCGCCCATCCAATCCCCAGCGTTGGCGATGGACGGCGTGGTCCGCGAAGGCGACGGCACCATGACCGCGTGGGTTACGACCGACCGCAAGCGCTTTGCGCGGCGCGTGATCAAGCTTGGCCTGGAGCAGGATGGCTTTGTGCAGGTGCTCGAAGGCCTGAACGCAGGCGAGCTGGCCGCCAACGAAGGGGCACTGTATCTGAGCACGGCTGCCTCCGGCAGCGTCAATAGCGCTAATTGAGGGGAGTTCACCGTGCTCAAAGCGATTCTGAAGCTGTCGCTGCTGCGACGGCCGCTGATCCTGTTGTTCCTGCTGGCGTTCGTGACGGCAGGGCTGTTCGCGTATTCCAAGCTCAACATCGAGGCGTACCCCAACCCCGCTCCCGTCATTCTCGAAATCACGGCGCAAACGCCCGGTCTGTCGGCCGAAGAAATGGAGCGGTACTACACCGTGCCGATGGAGATCGGCCTCGCGGCGACGCCCGGTGTGGAGAACATCCGCTCCACGTCGTTCTATGGGTTGTCGTTCGTGCGCGTGACCTTTAAGTACGGGATCGACTACTACTTTGCTTACACGCAGGCGGCACTTGCCCTCCAGCAGAACGTCAGCCTGCCCAACAATGTGCAGCCGCAAATTCAGGCGTCCAGCCTGGTCGGGGAAGTGGTGCGCTATCAGTTGAAGGGCCCGCCCCACTTTGGCCTGACCAACCTGCGCACCTTGCAGGATTGGGTGTTGCAGCGCCGCCTGAAGACCGTACCGGGCGTGGCGCAGGTCGTCAGTTGGGGAGGCACGACCAAGGAGTACGACGTCGAGGTCGACCCGAAGAAGCTGGAAGCCTATGGCGTCACCCTGCCGCAGATGATGACGGCGCTCGGTAACGCCAATATCAACGTCGGCGGGCGCACGATCAACTTTGGCCAGCAGTCAGTCAACATCCGCGGCGTGGGTCTGATCCAAGACGTGAAGGACATCGACAAGATCGTCCTTACGCAGACCAATGGCGTGCCCGTGCAGGTCAAGGATGTCGCGAAGACGAAGATTGGTTTCGCGCCCCGTCTGGGCATTGCCGGCCGTGACAACGAAAGCGACGTCGTCACCGCCATCGTGGTGATGAACCGCACCATGCAGACCAACGACGTGGTGGCGCGCGTCAAGGCCGAGCTGGACAAGATCAACACCGATGGCACGCTGCCGGCAGGCGTGAAGGTCGAGCGTTACTACGACCGCTCGGAGCTCGTCTCGGTCACCACGCACACGGTCATGCATGCGCTGCTGTTTGGCTGCCTGCTGGTGTTCTTCATCCAATGGATCTTCCTGGGCGATTTGCGCAGCGCCATCATCGTTAGCGCCAACATTCCGTTTGCGCTGTTCTTCAGCATCCTGATCCTCTTGCTGACCGGCGAATCCGCCAACCTGCTATCGGTGGGCGCGGTGGACTTCGGGATCATCGTGGATTCGTCGGTCATCCTGGTCGAAAACATCTTCCGCAACTTCCAGATGCCGGCGGCGGAGCAGACGCGCCTGCTGATGAGCCGTGACGCGAAGATGCTGGGCTTCCGCGTGCCGGAGCGCTTGCGCATGATTTTCGTCAGTGCGCTGCAGGTCGATCGCGCGGTGTTCTTCTCCGCACTGATCACTGTGGCCGCATTTGTTCCACTGTTCACCATGCAGGGGGTGGAAGGCCAGATCTTCGGCCCGATGGCGCGTACCTATGGCTACGCGTTGGCGGGCGCGCTTATCGCCACCTTCACGGTCACGCCGGCGCTGTGCTCGTACCTGCTGCCCAAGAAGATCGAAGAGAAGGAAACCTGGCTCGTTCGCGCGTTGCACAAGGTCTACCAGCCTGCGCTGACGTGGTCCTTGTCCAACCGGCGCATTGCCGTGACGATCGGCGCGGTCGTGCTGGCGGTAACGGCGGCGCTCATGCCGCTGCTGGGTACGGAGTTCCTGCCGGCGCTTGAAGAAGGCAACCTGTGGATTCGGCTGACGATGCCGCAAACGGCGTCGCTGGAATCGGGCGTGGTACCGGTCGCGCGCATGCGCCAGATTTTGCTCAAGCACCCCGAGGTGCGCACGGTGGTGTCGGCCCACGGTCGCCCCGACGACGGCAGTGATGCCGCGGGCTTCTACAACGCTGAATTCTTCGTGCCCCTCAAGCCGTTCGACCAATGGTCGGCGGGGATGACCAAGGAGAAGCTGATCGCGCAGATCCAGAAAGAATTCACCAGTGAGTTCACCGGGGTCGGCCTGAACTTCTCGCAGTACATCCAGGACAACGTGGAAGAAGGGTTGTCGGGCGTGAAGGGGGCCAACTCGGTCAAGATCATCGGCCCGGACCTGCAGGTGCTGGAGCGGCTTGCCGATCAGGTACAGGGCGAGATGAGCGAGGTCAAAGGCATCACAGACCTGGGCATCTTCCGCGTGCTCGGTCAACCGAACCTGAACGTGCGCATCAACCGTGAGGCGGCCGCGCGCTATGGGCTCAACACTGGGGATGTGAACACCGTGGTGCAAGCGGCCCTGTCGGGCTCTCAGGCGACCACCATCCTGGAAGGCGATCGGCAGTTTGCACTGACGGTGCGGCTGGCCCCGGAGTACCGTGCCACAATCGATGCGGTGCGCAACATCCGCGTCGCCTACTCGAACGCGAATGGCGGCAACGCCTACATTCCGCTCTCGGCGCTGGCTGACATCACGCTGGATACGGGGGCGTCGTACATCTATCACGAGAAGAACGCCCGCTATATTCCGGTCAAGTTCAGTGTACGCGGGCGCGACCTGGGCGGCACGGTGGAAGAAGCGCAGCAGCGCATCGCCCAGCACGTCAAGTTGCCGCAAGGCTACCGCATCGAGTGGGCGGGTGAGTTTGAAGAACTCGAACAGGCCAAGCAGCGGCTCGCGGTCATGGTGCCGATCAGCATTCTGTTGATTCTGGTCCTGCTCTATGGACTGTTCAATTCGCTGCGCGATAGCCTGATGGCGCTGGCCGGTATTCCGTTTGCGATCACCGGTGGGGTAGCGGCACTGTTCCTGACGGGGCTGGACTTCAGCGTCTCGGCGGCCATTGGGTTCGTCTCGTTGTTTGGTGTATCGGTCATGGACGGCATCCTGATGATCACCTACTACAACGACTTGCGCCGGGAGCGCGGCCTCCAGCCAACTGAAGCGATGTTCCATGCGGCGCAACAGCGCATGCGGCCAATGCTGATGACGGCCCTGTCGGCGTGTATCGGCCTGTTCCCGGCGGCGATTTCCACGGGCATCGGCAGCCAGGTGCAGCGGCCCCTAGCCACCGTGGTTGTGGGCGGCATGTTGGTGGGCCCGTTGATGCTGCTGGTGATCGTGCCTGCGTTGCGGATGGTATTCCTCGGCAAGGAGCCGCCTGAAGACTCGCCCCTTGAGGAAGCGCCGGTCTGAGCGATGGCCGCCGCTTCGTGCGGCGGCCCCTATGGTTTGATAATGCCCGAGCTGGAAGCCCTGACCACGGCTTCGATGCGCGTGGCGACGCCCAGCTTTTCGCGCGCATTGTCCATATGGAAATCGACCGTGCGCTTGGAGAGCCCAAGAATCGTGGCGATCTCACCCGATGTCTTGCCGCGCGCAGACCATGCTAGCACCTCGACCTCACGCTCGCTCAGTTGTACGGGCGGATGTGCGGTATGCGTGCGCGGCCGTCTGGCGAGCCGGGTCTGCACAATGCTCATCAGGATTTCGAAGTCGACCGGTTTGGTCACATAGTCATCAGCACCCAGGCGACGCCCACGCAGTTCAGAGTCGCGTTGCGCCATCGCCGTCAAAAAGACGAACGGAATTTCAGCATAACGTGGCGCGAGCGTGCGCAATTGCTCCAGCAACTCGAACCCGGTCATGCCCGGCATGCCTACGTCGCACAGCACCAGATCGGGGGCTTCGCGCAGGAGCATCGCCAGCCCGGACTCACCATCGTTCGCCGTGATCACGGTGTAGCCGTGTTCGGCCAGTTCTTCGGTGATCAACTCGGCGGTTTCAACGTCGTCTTCAATGCAGAGGATCTTGGGGTTGGCTGGCTTCATGGGGATTTCAGCTGGTGGTATGGTGACTGATGCTCCGCTCATGACGTCGTCAAGAAAAACTGCGCAGGACATTACCTATGCAATCGCCAAAAACGGTCACAGCCGCGCCAGACGGGCGGCGCTTTGGAATCGCATCGCCGTTGATCCTGCGTCCCATCCGGGTCCGGCTGACGCTGGTGTTCGTGATCTTTTTACTGCTGGTGGTCGGCGTCGGCGCTTTCAGTATCGACCAACTGGCGAGCTTCCACAGCGTATCTGCGCAGATCAGCGGGCGCTGGCTACAGAACAGCCGGATTCTGGGCGACCTCAACAACTACATCTCGGATTATCGCGCGGCCGAAGGCGATTTTCTGATCGCCTCATCACGCGCTGACCTGCGAGCCGCCGACGAACAGGTCGCCATGCTCGACAAAGCGATTGCCACGTCCCAGGCCCGCTACGACAAGATCGAACACGACAGCGCCGAGCACGAGCTTTACAGCCAGTTTGTCACCCAATGGAACACGTATCGCGAGCTTGCGCGACGGCTGATGATTTCTGCCAAGGCAGGCGACGTAGCGGGTGCTGCGCGGCTCTATCACGCGGATTCCAAACACGCATTCGACTTGGCCAACGACACCTTGGGCGTGATGACCGAACGCAGTGTCGCTGGCGCCACGGCAGAAACCGAGCGAGAGGCGCAGGCCTACCACGATGCGCGGCAACTCATCGTTGGGGCGATCGTTGTGGCGGCATGTCTGGTCGTGCTGGCCGTGATCTACCTTGTCTTTGCCGTGTCGCGCCCGATTGCCGTGCTAGTGGATCGCATGCACCGCGTTGCCAACAACGATACCCAGATCGACATCCCAGGCTTGGACCGCCACGACGAGATTGGCGACATCGCGCAAGCCGTGGCGCGTTTTCGAGAAAACACAATCGAACTGGGGCGCAGCAAAGATGTACTGACCGCCCAGGCGGCCGTATTGCAGGAGACGCTTGACAAAGAGCGCCGCATGGCCGAACTCCAACGCAATTTCATCTCAATGGCGTCGCATGAATTCCGTACGCCACTGGGCGTGATTGACGGCCAGGCCCAGCGGTTGATACGCACGCGTGATGCGTTGCAGCCCGAGGCGCTCGAAGAACGCTGCGGGAAAATCCGGGCGGCCGTGCAGCGCATGACGCACCTGATGGATCACTTGCTCGACTCTTCGCAGTGGCTGGATTCCACGACGCCAGCAGCGATGCGGCGCACCGATTTCCCGCTTGCAGCGCTTCTGCACGAGGTTTGCGAAATGCACTTGGAAGGCACGCCGAGCGCTCGGATCGAGGTGTGCATAGAGACGGATGAGCCGAACACATTCTTCGGCGATGCCCGGCTCTTATTCCAGGCCTTCAGCAATCTTGTCGGCAACGCCGTTAAGTATTCGCCGCCAGGCGCACCGGTCAGTGTGCGTATGCGCAGCGATGCCGACGGTGTGTCGGTAACTGTGGAAGACCGGGGCCTGGGCATACCAGAGCGCGATATCGAGCGCTTGTTCGAGCGCTACGTGCGCGGCGGCAACGTTGCAGGGACGGTTGGAGCAGGTGTCGGGCTTTACTTGGTGAAGCTGGTCGTGGAACTGCACCGAGGAACGATCACTGTGACCAGCGAAGAAGGCAAAGGCTCAAGATTCAACGTGTTCTTACCGCGACTGAACGGCTAGCTTGTACCGGCTGTGAGCCTGTCTACGGGATCGACGTGGGTCATGACATTGAGAACATCATGTCTTTCCATGACGCGTCGCCTTGCTTCCAGCGCGATGTCGTGACCGACCTTCACGGTTGCGGTGCTTTCGATCTCCAAGTGCGCGTCCACCAGGATCATGTCGCCCATCTTGCGTGTCCGAACGTCATGAACGCCAAGCACGCCTGGCGTGCCGAGCATTACTTGCCGAATTTCGGTCGCTGTCTCTTCATCGACGGCTCTGTCCATGAGATCGTGCAGAGCATTCGAGCCAAACTGCCACCCCATTCTGGATACCATCAGCCCCACAATGAGTGCGGCTACCGGGTCGAGCAGGTGAAATCCAAGCAAATTGCCGATGATGCCGAGTGCGACCACCAACGAGGAGGCTGCGTCGGAGCGAGCATGCCAGGCGTTCGCTATCAGCATGCTGGAGCGCACGCGCTCGGCGACGGCCAGCATGTACCGGAACAACAGCTCTTTGCTCACCAGTGCGCCAAGTGCGACCCACAAGCCAATCAACTTCACATGTGAAATTGATTCCGGATGCTCCAGCTTTGTCACCGCACTCCAAAGCATCCCGATGCCTACGCCAAGTAGCAGCAAGCCCAAAACCAGGGATGCCGCTGTCTCGAACCGAAGGTGACCATAGTGATGTTCTGCGTCCGGTTCCTTCTGGCTATGGTGTCCGGCAAAGAGGACGACGAAATCCGAAACCAGGTCGGAAAGCGAGTGAATTGCGTCGGCTATCAACGCTTGTGAATGGGCAAGAACGCCAGCAACCAGTTGCGCGGCCGTTAGGGCCAAATTGACACCCACGCTCACGAGAGTGCTGCGTTTCGCCGCGCGCTTGATGGCCGGTGTCTCGCTGTCGAAATCGATCTCGGTTGGCTGTTGCATGGTCTGGTTTGTCTGATGGTCGAGGACCGGTCACCTTGAGGGCGAGCGCCTGGATTTGTCCGCGATCATAGGTTGAGAATTGACCGTTTGGGGAATAACCGGCAGCCGCAGAAAAGAATCCGCATGAGAGGCGTTCGCATTCGCTGGTGCACTGGTGGGCACAAGTGCAATACCGGGATCCCTGATCTAGGAAAGCGGCGTTTTCAGCCACAAGCCGGATCAGATTGCCTCGGGGTCAGAAAGCCATTTGCATCGAACCGAGTGCTTCATGCCAGATGCAATTGGCAAGGGGCGAATCTAAGTCCCTATCGACCATTTTGAACATGCACGCTAAGACAATTCGTTAGTGAGTCAGCATCGGCCTTCCGAACAGCGCCGGCAGGAAATCGTCCAGAAAGAACAACACCTGAACGTTCGCGCCGACACCGCGCGTTGATCCGTGGGTCAAGGGGAGGACCAGTTCCGCTGCCACCTGCCACGTATCCTTGACATAAGCGAAGCCTGGGTTGACGGTGCCACGCGTACGCTGGCCCCGTGGTGAGTCGAATGCGAATTCGACCAACGGGACCCATTGATGGAGCGGCTCCTCTTTGGGGAGCACGCCTGGTACAAACCGATCCGTCAAATAGAGCGTGCTGTACTCCAATGCGAACCCCCAATGCACCGTGGTGACGTTGGCTGTCCTCACAGGGTTGAACTGTCGCGTCATCGGGTCGTAGCTCAAGTTGTCCGATGTTTTGCTGGTCGGCACGGCCACGCTGACGCCAGCGGTGATGCCCAACGGCCGAAGCCAAGACCACGCCTCAGGCAAGGCACCCAACCCCTGACCTACATACAGGCTGGGGGCAATGGTCGCTGACGTGCTGGCGCCGAGTCGTCTGGCGCCGGTCTGGGGCAGCCCATAGATCAGCGAGGCGGCAACAAGCGTCTCGTTCAGATCGTCTTCGTAGAGCCGGGATTTGAGAATCAGGTCGGAACCGGTTGCGCCTGGCTGGCGTGCACTGTCCCAGTCGCGCCGGATGAAGCCGCTGTCAAAGCCGATCGAGACCTCAGGTGTCAGCAACCGCGCGAATGAGACTGTCGCGCCGCGATCCGTGACGTTGCGGCTGTTGTCAGGGTGCTGCACAGCGCCGGCGGTGATGGAAAATTCGTCAGCAACAGCGGGGTCGTCGAAATTCAGCGTTCCCGGAAAGAAGCGGTTGCCAGCAATGCCATGCGCATGTGATGGGCTGGAGACGAGCGCAGCAAGAGCGAACGCTGCCGCGCAAATGCGGGCAAATCTAGATGGGTGGTACATGGCCGGGAGAGCGTCCGCGGTCAGGCCGCGACAATGTTTTCTTGTTTTGGTTGGGCGAATGCGGCACCCACATGGCGGGGTACCGCCCCCGTTCTAATCGTCCGGAGGATATGTCCAGGTCGGACGTCAGGTTATTTGGTCGGTAACGAATGAACCTCGATCGTAACGTGTGACAGCGCTTGGAATCGCCGCAGCCGTTCGTGATAAAACTGCGGCCCGCGATGCGCCTGGCGTGTGCCGACCGAGACCACCACGCCCAGGTGCCCAGGGCCGATGCGCCAGACGTGCAGATCGAGCAGCGCGTCGCCATCGGTTTCCAGTGCAGTCTTGATGCGGCCGCCGATTTGCTTGTCTGGTGTCATGTCGACCAGGATGCCACCCGTGTCGCGCATCAGTCCGTACGCCCAGTTGGCGATGACCAGCGCACCGACGATACCTGCAAGCGGGTCCATCCAGAGCCAGCCGAAGGTTTTGGCCAGCAACAGCCCGATGATGGCCAGGACAGAGATGGCGGCGTCGGCCAAGACGTGCACATAGGCCGCGCGCATGTTGTGGTCGCGATGGTGCGCCCCGTGTCCATCGGCGTGATCGTGCTCATGCTCTTCGAAGGCCACGCTGTATTCCTGGCCGCCGATGCCGAGCACGGCAGTAAAGGCATGCGGCTCCGGAATCTCTGTGGTGGATTCTAGGTAGTTCGCCTTGCGGACCATCAGGAATTCCTGGCGGCTGCCGTCCGGCCGGATGGTGGTCACCGTCGCCACGTCGCTGGGCAGCGGGATGGTTTCTCCAGCCAAGCGGAAAACTGGCGGTACGTCGTCTTCAAAGATCGACAGCGCGAACACCCCTGCTGGCGCGTTGATGTGCTGCACTTCCTTGCCGTGTGCATGTTTGTCGCCAAGTCCGGCTGGGCCGTGATCGTGTCCGTGGGCATGACCATGGTGATGACTGTGGCCATGGCTGTGGCCATCGTGGTCGCCACCGCTCAGCAGCCAGGCACTGGCGATGTTCACCAGCAGGCCGACCACCGCAATCGGGATCGCCTCACTAAAGTGGATCGGCACCGGCGAGAGGAATCGCACCACAGCCTCGTAGCCGATCAGCAGCGCGATCATCGCCAGGATGATGGCGCTGGTGAAGCCGGCCAGGTCGCCGAGCTTGCCTGTACCGAACACGAAGCGTGAGTCGTTCGCGTGGCGCCGCGCATATGTGTAGGCCAGCGCCGCGATCAGCATGGCGCCTGCGTGCGTCGACATATGCAGCCCATCGGCCACCAGGGCCAGCGAGCCAAACATGCTGCCGCCGATGATCTCAGCGGCCATCATCAGCGTGCACAGCACGATCACGGCCCATGTCTTGCGCTCGTTTTTCTCGTGCCCTGCGCCCAGGAACACGTGGTCATGACCGATACCGAACGGCGTGTCGTAGAAATTGCTCATGGCTGGCTCATTTGAAATAGCTGTGCACGACCTCGATCAGCTGCTCCTTGGCGCTGCCTTCGGCGTGTTCATGTTCGTCATCCACCTCGGTCAGGTGGGTGCGTATGTGATCTTCCAGCACGACGGCCAGCAGGCCATTCATGGCGCCGCGGCAACTCGTGATCTGCTGGAGCACGGGGGCGCACCCTTGCTCCTCCTCCAGTGCGCGCTCAATGGCATCCAGCTGGCCCCGAATCCGGCGAACGCGGTTGAGTAGCTTCTGCTTCTCACGGATGGTGTGGCTCATCGATCACCTCATTAAATATACTATAGGGGGGTATACTACATTGAGTTCGGCTGCCAAGGGAGCAACATTTGCACCGAACCAAAGGACGTAGCCCTCTGCATATATGACGGCGAAAACGTCCGACTGCGTGACGCGAGCGGGATTTCTTGCCGCCGGCCCGCAACGCCATCGGTAACGCGGTGCGTTACACCCCCGATCGATAGTCAGGAGGGCCCCGTGTGTGCACTACATAAGTTGCTCTCAGCGACCTAGACTGAAACGCGCTCAGTGCATTGAGCCCCCTCGCGATGGAGGGTCGACAAGTCAGGGTGGGGAAAGCAAGAATCCACGGATGTGTGCTTTGTGGAGCGCTTTATGCCGGTGCGCCGGATCCCTAAGAACTACCTCTTTGTCACTGGACGTCATCCCTCCCCGCTGGCGGATGAGGTCATTGAATTCGAGTCGATTCTGGAGAAGGAGTACATGCTCCTGCTGGACTCGGATCCCCAAGTGGAATCGTACGAATG
>NZ_ASZV01000065.1:0-6319 GCF_000442475.1 Ralstonia sp. AU12-08
TCAGCCGGTCAAAATTGCACTGTCTCGCGGCCGAGTTTATGTTCCAGATCTGCTGGTGACCTACCGCTGTTCTCCGTCGGGCAATCAGCGGTCTCCAGAATTGGTGGAAATCAAGAAGCGGGAATACCTTGATCGACACGCCGAGACGTATCGCGAGAAGTTTGCAGCGGCAACTGTCGTCGCCGAAGAGAGAGGCTGGGTCTTCGTTACCCGAACAGAGATCGACATCCGGACGCAGCACGTTCAAAACCTGAAGTTTCTGCATCGGTATCGCCATACGCCCGCGGACCCGGTCGCAGTGGAGCGCTTGCTTGCTGCGATGCGCCGGCTGGACAGTCCAACGACCCCCGAGACACTACTTGGTAGTTTGGCGGACACCTTAGAGATGCGCGCAGGCCTGATTCCCGTGCTTTGGCATCTTGTTGCTCACGGCGAAATCCAAGCGGACTTGCAGATTCCGTTGACGGATAGCACGCAGCTATTTCTACCGAGCTAGCCATGGCAAGCAAGTCGTTAGGAAAGACGCCGACTCTTCTGCCGATTAAGAAGGGCAGCAGCTACAGTCACGATGGGCGCGCATACACAATTCTCCGCTACGCCGCCTTGGACCAGGTTCTCGCACGCGAGGACGCGTCGGGAGCGATTGTCATTTTGAACATAGGGTCGCTCAAGCCTCCGTTCAGAGGCAGTGATGGCTCGCCCGAGCCCCAAGGCCAGATCGACCTCGAAGACGTATCGGATGACGACTGGGAAGAGGCGCAAAGCCGCCTAGACATCATTAGTCCTCTGCTCGCTCTTCGGCGGAATCGAAAGAAAGCAGACTACGTCGCTGTGGCAGCCGACGCAGACGTGAGTATCGCGACGCTCTACAACTGGCTGCGGACCTACCTTGCGTCTGAACAGCTGTCTTCGCTAATACCGACGCGCAAGAGCGGTGGCCGCGGGCGCAGTCGCCTCGCGCCAGAAGTGAAGCTGATCTTGGACAACTACGTTCAAGAGCACTATCTGACCATGCAAAAGCCGTCCGTAGCGAAGGCGGCCAGGGAAATTCGCCGCCTGTGCTATGTCGCGGAGCTTGAGCCTCTTCCGGCCGAGTCGACGATACACCGGCATCTAAGTTGGTTGGATGAACAAGAAGCGCTCAAGCGTCGTGAGGGGCGCCGCGCCGCTGAGCAACGATTTAGCGTGAATAAGGGATCCATTCCGGATGCTGAGTGGCCTCTTGCCATGGTGCAGGTCGATCACACTCTGTTGCCCGTCATCATCGTGGACGACAAGCACCGCAAGTCGATCGGACGGGCCTGGATCACTTTGGCAATCGATGTTTTCAGCCGCGCATGTTTGGGCATGTACTTGTCTCTGGATCCACCTTCAGCGATGTCCGCGGGCATGTGCATCTCGCACGCCATGTTGGATAAGGGGGAATGGATGGCGCGGCTGGGGTGCGGAGATATTGAGTGGCCCTTCCGCGGCCCCATAGACGTACTCCATATGGACAACGCCAAGGAATTCAGAGGCAAGATGCTGGCCGTCGCTGCGAGGGAGTACCACATCGATATTCACCTCCGGCCGGTAAAGCAGCCTCGCTACGGTGCGCACATCGAGCGGCTCATGGGCACCGTATCGGAGGAGTTGAAAGAGCTCAAAGGGGCAACGTTCGCGAATCCCCAGCAGAAAGGAGAGTACGACGCCGAGGGCAATGCCTGCATGACTATCGATGAGCTGGAGAAATGGCTTGTCCTGATGTTCGCTCGATATCATCGAGACGTTCACGCGGGCATTGGCACGACGCCGCTGACCAAATGGACCGAAGGCATTCTCGGCACACGGGGAAAGATGGGCCGTGGAATCCCACCGATAGTCGCCGATCCCGAGAAGGTCCGCATCGACTTCATGCCATTCGAGGAGCGAGCGATCCGAGGAGATGGAGTTGTCAACGACAACATCCACTACTTCCACGATGTCTTGAGACCGTGGATTGGGGAACGCGATCCTGACAATCCGAAGCGAGGTAAGAAGTTCCGGTTCCGCTATGACCCACGCGACATGAGCGTGTTGTACTTCTTCGATACCGATCTCAAACGGTATCAGGCGATTCCCTATCGAGATTCGAGCTTGCCGCCGGCAAGCATCTGGGAGATACGTGCAGCCAACAATGCAGCGAAGGCTGCGGGCATGAAGGAATACAGCGAACGGGACTTGTTTGCGCTGATCGCGCGGCAGCGCGAACTCGAAGAAGCTGCCGCTGAAAAAAGCAAGGCGGCACGTCGTGCTGAGCAGCAGCGCAAACAGCAGGACAAAGCTCGCGCGCAAAAATCTAAAGACCTGCCACGGGCCTCGAAGATCGAGCCGTCCAGGCTTGCGCCGGCAGTCCGTGGGTACGACCCAGACGATATTCAGGCACTGAGCGACGATGAATAGCACGACGGTTGAGTATGGCCACCTCAGTCCAAAGGCACAGGAGTACCTGGACCTGCCAACCAAGGATCGGATTCGGAAGATTCAGGAGGGCACGTGGCTACAGCTCGACCATGCGACGACCACGCTCCAGAAGCTGGAGGATCTGCTCGACTATCCAAAGGTAACGCGGATGCCGAGTTACCTGATTGTTGGTCCGTCATATAGCGGCAAGACATCCATTCTTGAGCGATTCCGCGATCAACATCTTCCCGACGTGGATCCCGAGCACGAGGCAACACGGTGTCCGGTGGTGATGGTCGACGCACCACCCAAGCCCGACCTATCCGACTTCTACAGTCGAATCATGGATAGTCTGATGACGCCATATAAGCCGACGGCCCCAGTCTATGAAAAGTACTCGCAGGTCAAACGCCTCTTTGGCGAGATGGATGTGCGCATCCTCATCATCGACGAGATCCACCATCTAATTGCCGGTGGCCTGACCAAGCAACGCGAGTTTCGCAACGCACTCAAGAGCCTGAGCAATGAGGCGAAGGTCAGTATCGTCGCCTCAGGGATCGAAGAGGCATACAACGCGTTCAATGCCGATCCGCAGATGTCGAGTCGATTCGTTCCGATCGAGATGCCCAGTTGGACGCCCGGCCGGCAGCTAGGGACGTTGCTGAAGACGCTGGAGCGCCGGACGCCGCTGCGCAAGCCATCAGGGCTGCACTACCCCGAGATGATGCAGGCGATCTATATGAAGAGCGAGTCCACTCTCGGTGACATCTTCGATCTCGTGAAAACGGCGGCGGTTGACGCTATCCGTTCCGGCGAGGAAGCGATTACCGAAAAGCAGCTCGAAGCATTGGACTGGGTGCCGCCCTCCAAGCGCAAGACCTACAGGCGAAGGCTGTGAAAACCTGGTCATGCGCCAACGTGCTGCTCTGGCCGATTCGGTATAAACCGATACCGGGCGAGTTGCTGTCGAGCTGGGTTGTTCGATTGGCGCATGGCCACGGAATGAGTTTGACGTCATTCTGCAATCTGGCACTCGGAGCTGACGCACGCGTGTTGACAGTGGACATCGACCGGCGCAGCCCACAATGGCTTCTGGAGTCGCTGGCACTGCACACGGGGACTCCGTTGGAGGCAGTTCGTCAGACGACGCTGCGGTTCTATGAAGGGACGCTGTATCCAGAGTTCCACGTTGGTGGAATTCTTCCGTGGGTGATCTCGATCAAGCTGCCGCGAAGCGCCCGGCTTGGCCCAGGTCTTCAGTTTTGCCCGTACTGTCTAAGGACTGATCCAAGACCGTACTTCCGCCGCTGCTGGCGAGTCGCACTGCAAACATTCTGTGAGCGGCACCAGCGTTTGTTGCTCGATAGGTGCCCCCGTTGTGGCGCGAGCTTGTTTGTTCAGCGCGTCGATACAAACTTGTGTCACGCGGAGATCGATGGCATTTGCCATTGCCACAACTGCGACTTCGATCTTCGGATGGCGGAGGCGCCCAACGTAGATGATCGAGGCAGTGGTCTCCTTTCCGAGCTGCAGCAACTGACGCGCGATCTCTCTTCGTTGGGCGCCGCGGGCCCGCGAGACCTGTTGGATCGTTTGCACGCTATGGCCGTGACGATGTTGTCGTGCAAGGTCAAGCCGCGTCTCTGTGACTGTCTAGCCTGTCGCTTCGGTTACTCCGACTTGGAGATTGTGCGCACCAGAAAGCCGGCGCTGGAACTGCAATCTGTACTGGCTCGGCATGCAGTATTGCTGTGGTCCCTTTGGCTGCTTCAGCACGATCCCGAGGCGCACGCGCAGCCTGTCAAGCCCACTGCTCCGTTGCACCACCATTTTGTTAAGGATATCTTGGCTGGGTATCGGCGCGAGGCGTCTCTTCACGCGCGTCGAGACTTGCCCGCTGAGCTTCCAATTGCGATGAGCAGCTCACCGCAGATACGCGATGGCTGCGTGGTATAGCTGCATTGAGATCCAGGAGCGCAGTTCGTCGGGAGTACTGGCCTGCGTGTGTTCCAACGCCATCACACGATGGTCGCCACCGTCCTGTACTGAGATGAATGCTCCCGTCGCGGCCTGGACTGCACGTTGTATCGCTTCATCGCTCTGGTTTTTCAAGGGAACCGCAAACGATATAGGCGGGTTGGCTTCGTGAACCATGAGCAACGTGGATGCTTCCTTTGAGGAAACAGCAAAGGCAGCTACACGCTTGAGCCGGTGATTGTCTTCAGGCATCAAGAGGTGCTCGTTCAGCACACCGTCCTCGTCTGAGATCAGTGGCATCGGGACGGTCCAGCCATCGTCGCGGCTCGCCGTCAGGACTCGCACGGAAGCATCATTCAGCGTGGATAGCGCTTTGACAGCGTGTTCGAGGAATGCCGGCGGGTCTGGAATCTCGCTGTCATCGTCGACGATCTGTGTTTCGCGGATGCGCTTTGTGGAGCCCGGTTCGCCGATCGCGTGCTCGTTGATCGGTTCGCCGGACGAGGCACTAGCGCGAGGCTTTTGTCCGGCTATTGTTCGGTCGGCGAAGACGTATTTGTTTTCCAGGTCGGTGAATCGCCGATTGCCGCGCACGGGCATCGTAGCCGGAGCAAGCTGCGACGAAGGGTCATGCTCCTCCAGGCTGACTTGGGCGGGTTCCTTGGCTTTCCGGGCTGTGGGCGGTGCTTCCTGTGGCGGGGTATCGGGCACCATTCCGGTAGTGTGAGCTTTCTTTCCACCCGTCACATGGAACCGCAGTGACTTGAAGGGGAACGGGTGCGAGCAACTCAGGAGTTGATAGACGAGGAACGTTCCTTTGGGATCATTGCCTCGCGACAGCCACTTCCCAGCGGCTCGCAGTGTTGTCGTTCCTTCGAACGGAAATAGGGTCTGCGGGTAAACCTCTTGGCGAGCCTGAGCGGCGCGTACGCAGGAGGCTCCAATCATTTTGGCCGCGCGCCATGCCAGCCGACTGCCGGCGATTCTTGCGACGTCCTCGGCGCTTGCGCGCGGAATACGGTCGGCAAGTTGAAGCGTCATCCGGTTGTGCCGATCTATTGCCGGCGTCCCCGTGTAAAGATGCCCTCTATCGAGTTGGGGGTGGAACAGCCTGTTGAGGAGCTCACTGGACGAGCCGAAGTAGAAACGGATCAACTCCATGCAGGGCACGACAAGGAGCTTCCCGTCTGGCAAGGTGACTCGAACGCAATAGGAGTGCGTGTTCTCGCGATGTCCAGCATGCTCATGGAGCGGCAGCATGAAACTGCCGTCTTCGAAGCTCGATCCAGCTTTTACTAGCTCGCAGGTGTCCTGGCTGATCTCCAGGTTCTCGCAATGCAGTTCTTCGTCAGCGGCACGGGATTCCAAGCTCTGTTCGCGCCACACGTCGCCGATACGCAGGAGCATTGTGGTTCCGACTGAAACCCAGCATCGGGTCTGCTGCCTTTCGGTTTCGCGGAGCGAGAGAAGCGATAAGCGACTGCTGCCTTCAGGGCACTTGTCCTTGGACAAGGAGACCAGAACGGACGGATGGCGCCGTCGCACCATGCGATCGGGGAAGGCGATGGGGCCGAACCAATCCACGCGCCAACGGCCTTCCCTTTTTGGAAACGCGTTTATGCGGAACATGTGATCCTGATCTGATCGTCAAAGCGTCGCCCGGCACGGGGATCTACCTGGCCGCGGCCGAGCGCCGATGACGAATTTCTGGCTGTTGCTTACGCCCGGCTATGACGGAGGTACAGATACACCAGTCCGATCGGCGCAATGAAGATCGCGAAAGCCCAACAGATCAGCATCGTGCTGAACTTGGCGAACAGCATCACGATTGCGTTCACGAAGAAGACGTTGTTGCCGAGAATGAAGTTCATCACGCCTTCGTACACGAACCGGGCATATGGATAGAGCACGGTGCTGATGA
>NZ_ASZV01000066.1:0-13052 GCF_000442475.1 Ralstonia sp. AU12-08
GAGGGTTGGCCGGGATTCGTAAAAAATCCGCCACATCTCGTCTAAGCTGCTGATTTGAAAGCGAAATCAATGCTCGGATCAAGCGGAAGCGCCCGCCGCTGCAAATCCAGTAGGTAATCCCCCAGCCGATTGATATGCTCCCGCCGATATGGCGAAAGCGCCCCGAGCACCTCGGCATCAACTGGATGCCCGGCCTCCTGCAACTCCTTGAGCTTGCGCGACATCCACTGCACGTTGTACAGGATGACCATGTTGGCCACCAGTTGGTTGTACTTGATCACCTTGCGCTGCTCGTGCCGTACGTTTTCGGCAATCGTGCCGTCGCCGCCAAACATGAGCCACTGCGCGAAGTCGTTGAACTGCTCGCTCTTGTTCGTGGCCGCGTGAATGGTGCGGCGCAGGTCCGGCTCATTCAGATATTTCAGCAGGAACAGCGTCCGGATGACGCGGCCCAGCTCCCGAAACGCGAAGTAGAGCTTGTTCTTCACGCTCTCCGAGCCAAGCCGGCGCAAGATGGTAGAAGGCGTCATCTTGCCGGCCTGGATGGAGACTGCAACCCGCATCATGTCGGGATAATGGCGCTGGATCAGATCCCAATTGATGGTCTGACGGCACAGGCGTTCGATGTGGGCGTATTTCCGGCGCCGGTCGGCCTTGAACAGGATCAGGTTCTTGATGTTGCGCATGCGCGGCATCAGGTTGATGCCCAGCAGGTAAGACAGCCCAAACACCGGCCCGCTCTGCGCTTGTGTGTCGCCGTGGATGGTGTCCGGTTGGATCGTCGAGCCGTTGCGGATCAGCCCGTCCAGGATGTACACCGCCTCGTGCACCCCGCACGGGATGAAGTTGCTGAACAGCGCGATGTACATGTCGGACACGTGGTAGTAGCCGATCCCGCCGTATCCACCATACCGGATGTGGTACTCCGAGAGCAGGTTCTGCTCATACAGATTCCACTTCGTGCCGTCCGCCGACGCGCGTTTGCCGCTGCCCCAGAATTTCGGTAGCGCAAACTGGTTGTAGGCATTGATGACCTTGACGATGGCCTTGTCCAGCCGCTCTTCTGTGACGTGGCGCAGGTTGAGCCAAGCGAGCTGCTTGCGGCTCAGCCCCTTAACGGAGCGTGCCGTCTGGCTCGGTCCCAGGTTGCAGCCGTAGCAGAACAGCGTGCTGATAAAACGCTTGCGCGGATCGTCGATCTTGGCCTCGAACCCGGACAGTGGTCCGAACAGCTTGTGCAGATTCAGCCATTGCTCGGTCTCGGTCAGCACGTCCAGGATGCTGACCTGTGGCATCGACGCCGTGATGGCCTGGTCGATCAGCATCTTGTTGGGTGGCTCGGGCTCCTTGCCCGGCTTGTGGATGATCAGCCCCTGCTCCCCGAACTCGATGCTGTCGTTGTCCGGGAAGTTCGCATTGACCTCGTCCAGTGCTGCGCTCAGCTTGTCACGCAGTTCCTGTACAAAGCTTCTGCCATCCGCTGGCAGCCCCACGATCTCGCAATAGCGAGGCAAGTCTCGCTGGAATTCAGCCAGAGAGACCTGATGCACACGGAAGTCGTCAAACTGATCGCTACCCTCGACATACAGGTCGCCGGAATTCAGCCCGCGTAGCAGTTCGTGGAACACGCACAGCTCGAAGAAACGCCGATGCAGCATGCGGCTGTTGCGGCCGTGCGGAAAAATCGCCCTCTCCCATTTGTCGCCCACCCAGCCAAGCGGCACGTTGGCCAGATCGTTGTCCGTGAGCAGCAGGTACTCGCGATGTGAGTTGCGGAAGCCTTGCATCCAGGCGAGCGCCACCAGCACGGCCCGGTCCTCGGAACTGGACCGCAGCGGCAGTACCTCCACGCACTGAAACAAGAGGGAGCGCTGCTGGCGGTATGGCGCCAGCATGAACGGTAGATCGAAGCTGCCAGCGTAGGCGATGTGTTCGTTGCAGCGGGCCAGCGCTTCGGCGCCATCGCCGCCAAGCACTTCACGCACCCGGATGAGACGCAGGATGTCGGAAACGCCTTCGTCTTGCAGCACCTCAAGCACATCGCGGAACTGGCCGACCAGCTTTTCCAGGGCATTTGCGTGGGCCAATTGGTACTTCTGCAACCGGGCCTGGGCCGTAGGTTCGAACTTGCGCATCACCTTGATGAAAATCTCGGCCACGTCATCGAGCGCCTTTTGCAACTGCGCCTGGATGAACAACACCGCCAGGGTGTGCCGCTTGGCGGGCTTGAGCGCGCGCAGTTCAGCGATATCGAGCGCGCGGGCCTCCGTGATCAGTTGCGTGCGCTTGGCCACGGATAGCAACGCCGGCGCCGATGGCAAGCCGTCCTCCAACCTTCTCAGCGTGTGGATGTGTTGCAGAAAGCGTGCGATCTCGCGCGTGGCCGGCCGCTTGGGTTCTCGCTTGAGCTGGTCCCAGCCAGACTTTCCAGCCTTGCCCTCGAACAATGCCTCGATCCGGGCGATCAGCGCGGCATCAAGTCCGTCGGCGATGGCACTGTAGATGGCTTCGTTGAGGCGATGGCGGGCCTGCGTGGCGATGCGTTGCAGGCTGGCCAGAGGCGGTAGCTCATACCGCTCCCTGACCAACTCCTCAATCAAGACATTCACAATGTCAGGCAACTCGACCTTGGTTGGCGCGGCGTCCCATGCCAGTTTTTCCAGCCAGGTTTGCGCATCGGTGTCGACTTGGCGGATGTTCACGTAGGTCCGCAACAATTTCTGGTGGCGCCAACGGGTACCGGACGTGTCGTAGCGGGCGATCGCACCACGTGGCAGCGCGCGGACCTTTAACGCGGCGCGGACATGCTCGATCACCGCCGGCGGCACATCCATCAGCATCGGGAAATACCCCAGGCGCTGCAGCAGCTTGAGCTGCACGAGAATCAGGACCGACGTGGAGACCTGACGGGATTGCTTGCGCACGAAGCGGATCTCGGTGGTCGTCGGCGAGAACGCTGCCTTCAGTTCAGCAGGGCTGATTTCCGCCGGCAGAACCGGATAGGCGGTCTCGTGGATCGGCTGCAAGGTCACTGTCGCCGCCCGAAGGCCTGCTCAAGCTGCCGTGAGCGTTGCACCTCGTCATCGTGCAGATAAATCGACGTGGTGGTGATAGAGGCGTGTCGCAGGTTGTCGCGCACCGTGGTCAACGTTGCCCCCTGCGCCAGCGCATGGGTGGCGTGGGTGTGGCGCATCCAGTGTGGCGTGGCGCGGCACAACTTGTTCGCCAGCGCTGGGTGATCGGTCTGTATCGTGTCGGCCGCCAGCACAAAGAAGCGGCGCAGCACGCTGCGCAGGCGCGGGGGCGTGATCGCCTCCGCCCCGTCCAGGCTGGCAAGCAGCGGCGTATCCGGTTTCCAGTGGGCGGGTGTCACCGGCAAGCCGCGTTGCATCAGGTATTGGTCCAGCGCATGGCGGGCCAGCGACGGCAGCGCGACCTTACCCGGTTTGGCGCCTTTACCCACCAGGTGCAGCCATCGCTCGCCGCGCGCACCGATTTCGATCCCGCCAAGCGTCACGCCCACCAACTCGCCTGCCCGCAGCCCGGTCGCGTAACCAAAATCAAGCAGGAACCGCAGACGCTGTGCTGCGGGGGCGGTCCATCCATAGGACCATTCGAGTCCATCGGCAATCGCGCGGGCCAACTCCCACTCGCCCGCCGAAAACGCGCGCGACGCATCCAGGCCGGCGGCGCGCTGGCCACCTCGCACCTTGAGGCCAGCAAACGGGTTGGCCAGCACATACCGCTGCTGGATCAACCAGCGAAACATGGCGCCGAGAACCGACAGGGCATAGGCAATCGATCGCGCCGACAGGCCTCCGGTAAAGGGCCGCCATTCTGGAGACGTGCGCGGACGTGCTGGCGCTACCCAGCGCTGATGCGGTGCCGGCCGCCGCAGGAACGCGCGGTAGGCCGTCGCATCTTCGGCCGTCAACGATGACAGCGCCTTGCCGCGCTCGGCGATGGACCACAGCAGCACGCGTTCCGCCTCCTTGCGATAGGCACGCAGGGTCTCGGGCGATTCGTGCAAGGCCAACCAAGCGCCAATGGCTTCGTAGTCATTGCCTGCATCGAGCGTGCACATGTCCCGTGGCGCGCGGAAGACACCCCGCGTGCCATCGACCTCATGCGGCAGCCGGATGTGTTCCCACGGCACGATCCATTCCGGTGGCGTGGCCGCCACCAAGGCACGTGCTCGCTCTGTCAGCCTGGGGTGTTCGGCAAAGAATGCCTCGATGTGCCGTGCGCTTCTGACGCCGAGACCATCAATCGTGGCCCACCAGCGGCGACGGCGCGGAATGCGGACAGTCAGGTCGGCCAGCGTGGCGATGCCGTGAGCACGCAGGGCAGCGACCGCGCGGGCCGGTAGCCACAAGTCGATGGCGTCGCTCACCTGGGGCTCTGGAATGGGCAGTGCGGCAAGCGTTTCCAGCGCGCGGGCGATCGATTTGGCATGGCGGGTGCGTTGCGCCGAATCGCAGAGGAACAGTGCGACCAGATCGTCTCGTTGGCGCTGGCGGGCAAGTTCCGCGAGGCGTCGGCGGATTTGTCCGAGCACGCCGCGCGCCGATCGGCCGTCCCCCAGCGCGTCGGGGCAATAGCGCACGACGGCATCGCGCGAGGACGCGCCGGCATACCAGGCGCGTACAGCGGCCAAGGCGGCTGCATCTGGCATGGCTGTGGAGGTCGGGGAATCGCGCATCGATTCAGGCTCGCATTGAACGGAGGGCAAGCAAGACGATATCAGCGAGCCCTCCGCTTGGGTGCGGCGCGTTTTTCAAAATGACAGTTTGTTCTGAAAATGTAGCTATATCGCTAAGATCGCTTATCGATATAGTATGAACCGTGTGGAGGTGAACCTCTATCTTTCCGCCTCACGAAGTCTTGAGAAATGCTGGTCGTCGCCCGGTTGGGCAGCGAGCGACGGGCTGCAATGACACAATCCGCTTTTGCTTGCGCATTTGGAGAACGCATTGTGCGGGTACTCGTTATTGAAGATGACGTCGCCATCGCGACCAATCTCTATGATTACCTGGAGAGCGCCGGTTATGAGGTCGATACGGCGTCGAGTGGCCCTGCCGGCCTGCAACTAGCGCTATCCCAAGCGTGGGACGCCATTCTGCTCGACCTGGCGCTACCGGGCATGGACGGTCTGACGCTGTGCCGCAAGCTGCGCGAGGAAGCGCATCGGGATACACCCGTCCTGATGCTAACCGCCAAAGACACGCTGGACGACAAACTCACCGGATTCACGCACGGTGCCGACGATTACCTGGTCAAGCCGTTCTCGCTCAAGGAAGTTGGCGCGCGCTTGGATGCGCTGATCAAGCGCTATAAGGGCCAGGTTGTGCGGACGGTCCTGTGCTGTGCGGATGTGCGACTTGATCTGATGATGCTATCCGTCGACCGGGGCGGCCGCCCCATCAAGCTACCGCCCAAGTGCCTGCAGTTGTTGCGCATCCTGATGCAATCCCCGAACCGCGTCTTCAGTCGCGTTGAACTCGAAACGCAGATCTGGGGCGAGGAGCTTGGCGACAGCGACACGCTTCGTGCACACGTCTATACGCTGCGCCGCGCTCTAACCGCCCACGGCGAAGTGAATCTCATCGAGACCGTGCATGGTCTCGGCTACCGGCTGATTGCGGGGGATACCGATGCGACGTAGCCTGCGTTTCAAGGTCGCGCTCGCCTTCTCGGCGCTGACGATCCTCCTGCTGGCCGCTCAGGCGCTGGGCGTGAAAGCGCTGGCCGAAGCGCAGGAGGAAAAGCTGATCGCTGCGCTGATCCACGATGACATCGTGAACCTGCTGCAGTCGTACCAGAGCGATCCGGCTCTGCTGCCGCAATTCGATGTGCGAATGAACGGTTACGTGTCGACCGCGGGTCGCCCATCGGTCGTGTTGCCCACTTCGGCCAAATATCTTCGGGCTGGCACGCATGAGATCATCGTCGATGGCCAGGAGATCCACGTCGCTGTTGTCCCGCTTGGCAAAACACGGCTGTACCGGATCTACGACTTTGGCGCCTATGAGCAACGATTCAAGCGAGTCATCAACGCACTCATGGCTGGCACCGGCGTATTCGCGCTGCTGACGATTTGGCTTGCGTATGGCCTGTCAGGCCTGTTGGTGCGTCAGGTGGCGGGGCTGGCGCAGCAGGTCAAAGTGCTCCGGCTTGGTAGCGCATCAGTGTCGATCAACCCCGGCAAATACGACGAAGAAGAAATCACCGAGCTGGCCAACGCGTTCAACGCGTACCATCAACGCACGGCCGACATGGTGGAACGCGAGAAAGCGTTCACCGGCAACGTCAGCCATGAACTGCGCACGCCTCTCACCACCATCAAGACCAGCTGCGAACTGCTCGAACAGGACACGTCGATCGGCGAAAAATCACGCGCGCGACTGCACCAGATCGAACGGGCGGCCGACAACATGCGAGAGACGGTCGATGCGCTGCTGACGCTGGCAAGGGAAGAATCGGCAGAGCGCCAGGAACCGGTAAACATGGCACACATGATCGAGACCGCGCTGGCGCCCTACGGGGACAGCCTGGCTGCGAAGGGTGTCGACACGCTGGTCGACGTCGATCCCGGCCTGCACGTCCTGGCAAATCGTTCCGCACTTGCCATCGTGCTCTCGAACCTGATTGACAATGCAGTCCGCCATACCGCGCACGGGCACATTCGTTTCTCGTATGAGAACGGCTGGCTGCAGATCGAAGATACGGGCGCAGGCATTGCCCCGCAGGCGCTGCCCCATGCGTTCGATCGGTTCTATCAAGCGGGCCTGCAACAGACGCCGACAGGCGGCCTCGGTATTGGCCTGTCGATCGTGAAAAAGATTTGCGACCGGTATGGCTGGGTCATCGAGCTCCACAGCGAGCCCGACCGCGGTACACGCGTATCGGTGCATCTACCCCTGACGAGCCCCGAACCGGCGCGGCCTGGAACGCATTCAGCTCGTTCTTGACGAAAATTTCACAAGCGGTGGCGTAGCATCCGGGCCCTAAGCCGCCAAACGAGGCGGCAGCAAGACGAATGGATGCCCAAATGCGTCGAGCGTTGCCGATTGTTTTCACCCTGCTGGCCGGTTGTGCGACCTACCATGCACAACCGCTCGCGCCAGCCCAGCTTGCCCTCCAGTTCCAGGAACGCTCGCTAGCGAGTGAAGAGCTGCGCGCGTACCTTGCCCGCGAGCTCGGGCACGACGTTCAGCCGTGGCCGCCGGCGCGCTGGAACCGCGAGATGCTCGATCTGGCAGCCTGGCACTACAGCCCCGCGCTCGATATTGCACGCGCCCAATGGAGCACAGCCAAAGCTGGCATTGAGGTCGCCGACAAGATTCCGAACCCGGTCCTTCAGTTGCCGTTTCAGTACTCGACGCCCAACCCGGGCCCCGGTAGGCCGTACACGGTTGGCCCCGCGCTTGACATCCCGATCGAGACCGCCCACAAGCGGGGCTATCGCGTCGACCAGGCGTCACACCTGTCGGAAGCCGCGCGCTTGAACATCGCGAACGAAGCGTGGAAGGTCCGCTCGCAAGTCCGCGACGCGCTGCTCGCCCTCTACGCCACACGCGCGCGCATCACGTTACTGTCGCGTAAGGCAGAGGCCGATCGGGAGATGGCAGAAATGAGTAGGAAGCGCCTGGCCGTCGGTCAGTTCTCTCGCCCCGACGTCAATGCGGCGGTACTTGCCGATACCCAAGCGCAAAGCGATCTGGCCGCATCCCGCAGCGCCGAACAGGGCGCCCGTGCGCAACTTGCGGCAGCGATCGGCGTGCCGGTGGCTGCGCTTGATGGCATCCGGTTCGATCTCGATGCATTCGGCACAGCGCCGCCTGCGCCGCCGGCTGCCGACGCCCGGCGCGAGGCAATCTTCCACCGGACCGACCTGCTCGCATCGCTTGCCGACTACGCTGCTGCCGAGTCCGCGTTGCAGCTCGAAGTGGCGAAGCAATACCCGGACATCCACCTCGGCCTCGGTTATACCTACGACACCGGGACGAACAAGATCGCATTTGGCCTCGCCGGCATCGCCTTGCCGATCTTCGACCAGAACCAGGGTGGCATCCGGGTGGCTGAGGCCAAGCGTAAGGAGGCCGCTGCCCGAACGGCTGCATTGCAGGACACCATTCTCGGTGACCTCGATCACGCGCTTGCCCGTTACCGCTCCAGCCTCGAGGCGATGCGCTTGTCCGAGGTGCATCGGACCGACGCCCGAAAGCAGCTCGATAGCCAGGCCGCCAGTTTTGCCGCCGGCAACACGGACCGTCTGACATACGCACAGGCACAGGCCGACAATCAGACAAGTGAAATTGCCCATCTGGACGCCGTTGTCGCCGCCCAGCAGGCCGTCAGCGCGCTCGAGGACGCCATGCAGCGTCCCCTCAGCCCTGAGGTGATGGATGCAACCCCAACCGAGCAAGAGACACAGCGATGAAACTTCGACTGATTCTTATTTCCTTCGTCTCGCTGGCCTTGGTCGGCGGAGCCGGCTGGTACATCTATCAGACAGTCGCAAGCTCGGGCGCCCCCACACCCACTACGGCCTCTCAGGTGGCTGCCCAGCCGGGCGTACAGACGGTCAACGGCGAAATGGTCGTCGTCGTCAGCCCCGAGGAGCAGCGCGCCAGCCACATCATGGTGACACCGCTCGCTGCCATCACCGGCCAGCCCGGTATCAGCGCCTATGCGACCGTCGTCGACCTGCAATCGCTCTTCGACTTACACAACCGGATGGCGGCCGCGCGAGCAGACGTCGGAACGTTTGCAGCGCAAGCCACCAATTCGCGCGCGCAGTATGCGCGCACCCGCACCTTGTTCGAGGACGACCGCAACATTTCGCAGAAGAGCCTGCAGGACGCGCAAGCGCTCATGCAGACGGATAACGCGAAGCTCCAATCAGCCAATGCGACGGTAAGCGGCCTGGATGCCACGATGCGCCAACAATTTGGCGATGCCCTCACGAACGCGGCGATCACGCCGGCGTCCGATCTATTTCAGCATTTGCAGTCGGGTCGCGCAGTAGTGCTGCGCGTCACGCTGCCCGACAGCTACCACGATGCGGCGCCCGCCCAGATTTCTATCGAGACCCCCGACAGCAAGTCGGTCTCGGCACGTAAGCTTTCCGCGTCGCCGCTCGCCGATCCCGCCGTACAGGGTAACCCTTGGTTCTACGTCGCACAGCAAGCGCTGCCAGCGGGCACGCGCACAAGCGCCAACGTGCCAACGTCGAGCCAAGCGAATTCCGGGCTCCTGATTCCCGAGCAGGCGGTGGTCTGGTACGGCGGTCAGACGTGGGCCTATGTGCGCACCGCACCCGATCGGTTCACGCGCCGCTACGTGCCGCCGGCTGGAGAAGGCGACCAAGGCTTCAAGGTAACCTCCGAATTTCACGCCGGCGATCTTGTGGTAACGCAAGGCGCCCAATTGCTGCTCTCCGAAGAACTGAAGCCGCAGGGCATCGCCACGGCCTGCAAGGATCCGCCCGAGTGCGATGAGTGATTGGAGCACCAGTTTCACCTGATGCACACCCAGCCTCATCCCACGCGAACTCAAGCCTGACCATGCTCAACGCGATCATCCGCTTTTCGCTGCGCTTTCGCGGCGTCATCTACGCGCTGGCCATCGTCGTGGCCGGCTACGGCCTTTATACGCTCACGCGCGCTAAGCTCGATGTGTTCCCCGAGTTCGCGCCGCCGATGAGCATCGTACAGACCGAAGCGCTGGGGCTGACCAGCGAACAAGTCGAAACGCTTGTGACGCAACCGCTCGAAAATGCCCTGGGCGGCATGGTCGGCTTGCAATCGATGCGCTCCAGATCGATGCAGGGTCTTTCCGCGATCACGCTCGTCTTCAGCGGTGACACGAACGTCTTGCAGGTCCGGCAACTCGTCACCGAGCGTATCAACGGGATCGCGGCAACGCTGCCGACGGGTGTCACGCCTCCGAGACTCCTGCCACTTACGACGGCGACCAGTGTCGTGCGAATCATAGGCATCACGTCAAAGACACGCTCGTTGATGGACCTGTATGACATCGCGCAGTGGACCATCAGGCCGCAGTTGCTGAGCGTTCCCGGCGTGGCTGACGTGATCGTGTTTGGTGGCGACGCGCGCCAAATGCAGGTTCAGTTGGATCCCGCCAAGCTGATGCGCTACGGGCTGTCGGTCCAGGACGTCATAGCCGCAGCGCGCCAGTCCACCGGTGTGCGCGGCGCAGGGTTCATTGAGAACGGTAATCAACGCATCGCCGTCAACGCCGACGGCCAGATTGCCACACCGCAAAAGCTCGCAGGCGTGGTGCTGCGCTGGAGCAATGGCGCAGCAGTGCGCCTTGGCGACGTCGCAACTGTGACTTGGGGCAGTGCGCCCCCCGTCGGGGCTGCCTCGATCATGGGGCAAGCCGGGGTGCAGTTGGTGCTGGAAAGCCAATATGGAACCAACACGCTAGCCGTCACGAAGAACATCGAAAAGACGCTGGACGCGCTCAACCCCATCCTGGTCCAGCAAGGCGTCGACGTGAACGCAAGCGTGTTCCGTCCCGCCAATTTCATCGACGCGTCGGTCGGCCATCTGCGCACAGCGCTCATCGTCGGCGCCGTTCTGGTGATCGCGGTGCTATTCCTGTTCCTGCTCAACGTGCGCACCGCGGTAATTTCCGCCGTCGCCATTCCACTCTCGCTGCTCGTCGCGATCATCGTGCTGACTTCTTTTGGCGTGAGCCTGAATACGATGACGCTTGGGGGCCTTGCGATCGCACTCGGCGAGGTGGTCGATGACGCGATCATCGATGTCGAGAACATTTACCGGCGATTGCGTGAGAACAGCGCGCTACCGCAGCCGCTTCCGATCTTTCGCGTGGTGTTGCGGGCCTCGCTGGAGGTCCGTAGCGCCGTGGTGTTCGCCACCTTCATCGTGATGCTGATCTTCCTGCCGGTGCTGACGCTTTCGGGCGTGGCCGGCAAGCTCTTTGCACCGCTCGGGATTGCTTACATTCTCGCGGTATTGGCCTCGCTCGCCGTCGCACTCACGCTCACCCCTGCGATGGCGCTTGCACTGCTCACGCGCAGACCGCTCCCGGCGCACGAGCCGCGCTTGATTGCCAGGCTCAAGGCACGCTATATGGCCCTCTTGATGAAAGTCGAGCAGCGCATGAAGGCGGTCATGGTAATCGTCGCGCTAATGTGTGTGGCTGCCCTCGCTGCGCTACCGTTCATGAGTGGCAACTTCATCCCACAACTGCGCGAGGGACATTACATCGTGCACATGGGGCTCGCGCCGGGCACGTCGCTCGAGGAGTCGATGCGCATCGGCACGGAGGTGTCCAAGGCGTTGATGCGGGTGCCCGGCGTGCGGCTCGTGGCCCAGCGTGCCGGCCGCGCCAATAACGTCGTCGATCCGACCGGCGTCCAGCTCTCGGAATTCGAGATCGATCTTGAGCCGATGAGCGCTTCAGACCAGGGCTGGGCCTTATATCGCGTTCGGCAGGCGCTCGCGCGCTTTCCCGGGCTGACCACCTCGGTCAACACGTTTCTTGTCGAACGCATTGACGAGACCATCTCAGGGGCAACCGCACCGGTGGTCGTCAACGTGTTCGGCAACAACCTCGATGTGATCGACCGCACGGCCCAGGAAATCGCGCGACTGATCGGGACCTTACGCGGCGTGGCAAGCGTACAGGTAGCCTCACCACCCGGTATCCCTGAGCTCGACGTCAAGCTCAAGCCCGACCAATTGAGCCGCTGGGGCTTCAGGCCCGTCGAAGTGCTCGACGCGATCCAGGCTGCCTATGCGGGCGTCACAGTGTCGCAGATCTACCAGGGCAGTCGCAGCTACGACGTCACAGTGGTGCTTGCCCCGTCAGCACGCCAGAAGCTCGGCGACATCGGCACGCTGATGCTGCGCAATGCAGATGGACTCGCTGTGCCATTGCGTGAGCTCGCGACGATTCGCCAGGTGTTTGGCCGCTACCAGATCGCGCACGACGGTGGTCAGCGCATGCAGACGGTATCGATCAATCTTGGCAGCCGGGCGGTCAGCGATTTCGTGAGCGAGGCGCAGGCGCGTGTAAGCCACGAAATCAAGATGCCTCCAGGTACATATGCCGTATTCGGCGGCGAAAGCGAAGCGCGCGCGCAATCGCAGCGCGATCTCATTGCCTATGGCGCAATGTCCCTAATCGGGATCACGCTGCTGCTCTTTCTCGCGCTGAAAAGCCGCCGGGGTGTCCTGCTTGTCATGGTCAACCTCCCGTTCGCGCTCGTGGGTGGGGTACTCAGCGTCGTGCTCACAGGCGGAAACTTGTCGATCGGCAGCATGGTGGGCTTCGTCACGCTTTTCGGCATATCGTTGCGCAATTCGATCATGCTGATCAGCCACTATGAGCACCTCGTGCATGTGGACGGGCTGCCATGGAGCATCGATACGGCAGTGCGAGGAGCATCGGAACGGCTGGTGCCGATCCTGATGACTGCGCTGGTCACCGCGCTGGCCTTGCTGCCCCTCGCCGTGACGAGCGGTGCGGCGGGCAACGAAATCGAGGGGCCCATGGCAATCGTGATTCTGGGTGGCCTGATCACGTCCACCGCGCTCAACCTGATCGTGCTGCCGACGCTCGCTCTGCGCTACGGGCGCTTCGAGCGCAATATGCTTGCCGAGCCCGACAGGGCTACCGGGGGCATCGTGATGGGTGGCGAGTCGTGAATGAGTCCGCCACAACCGAATAGATCCCTGACAGTTTGAGCGCGTCGGCGGTAGCCAAGCACCGGCAGCGCGGTGAAGTCAGCCATGTCAGGCGGCGAACCAGCAGTAGCCTCGGCGAAATCGTGCGCGTCATGAGCTCACGCGCCTCAATGCGCTCCTGGGCTCATTGGGCGTAGTGGTGCTCGTGGCTTGCCCATGGCAGGACGCATTCCTCGGCGGCATGCTGGCCAAGAACTCGTTCATTGGTTCTGGCTCAATGATCGGCTCACTGCGCCAAGATTTCCTTTATAAATCAGCCGTTTAGGCGGGATGTGGCGGATTTTTTGCGAATCCCGGCCAACCCTC
>NZ_ASZV01000067.1:0-5679 GCF_000442475.1 Ralstonia sp. AU12-08
TTGTTGACAGCGACGAAAAAGCTCTGCATAATCTCGTTTCTCTGCTGCAGCAAACGCAGCGACGCGGTGAACAAAGTTGATCGCGCAGTTCTTTAACAAACAAACAGCCGATAAGTGTGGGCGCTTAATACTGGATGCGACGAACGCAAGTTCGTTAGCTTACAAGTAATGAAGTGCTCGCACAGAAGTAAGGTTTGAACGAAAGTTCAAGTCAGATTCTGAGAGTGAGCGACCGCTCGTAATAGAGCGAAAAACAGCAGATTGAACTGAAGAGTTTGATCCTGGCTCAGATTGAACGCTGGCGGCATGCCTTACACATGCAAGTCGAACGGCAGCATGATCTAGCTTGCTAGATTGATGGCGAGTGGCGAACGGGTGAGTAATACATCGGAACGTGCCCTGTAGTGGGGGATAACTAGTCGAAAGATTAGCTAATACCGCATACGACCTGAGGGTGAAAGTGGGGGACCGCAAGGCCTCATGCTATAGGAGCGGCCGATGTCTGATTAGCTAGTTGGTGAGGTAAAGGCTCACCAAGGCGACGATCAGTAGCTGGTCTGAGAGGACGATCAGCCACACTGGGACTGAGACACGGCCCAGACTCCTACGGGAGGCAGCAGTGGGGAATTTTGGACAATGGGGGCAACCCTGATCCAGCAATGCCGCGTGTGTGAAGAAGGCCTTCGGGTTGTAAAGCACTTTTGTCCGGAAAGAAATCGCACTTACTAATATTAGGTGTGGATGACGGTACCGGAAGAATAAGGACCGGCTAACTACGTGCCAGCAGCCGCGGTAATACGTAGGGTCCAAGCGTTAATCGGAATTACTGGGCGTAAAGCGTGCGCAGGCGGTTGTGCAAGACCGATGTGAAATCCCCGGGCTTAACCTGGGAATTGCATTGGTGACTGCACGGCTAGAGTGTGTCAGAGGGGGGTAGAATTCCACGTGTAGCAGTGAAATGCGTAGAGATGTGGAGGAATACCGATGGCGAAGGCAGCCCCCTGGGATAACACTGACGCTCATGCACGAAAGCGTGGGGAGCAAACAGGATTAGATACCCTGGTAGTCCACGCCCTAAACGATGTCAACTAGTTGTTGGGGATTCATTTCCTTAGTAACGTAGCTAACGCGTGAAGTTGACCGCCTGGGGAGTACGGTCGCAAGATTAAAACTCAAAGGAATTGACGGGGACCCGCACAAGCGGTGGATGATGTGGATTAATTCGATGCAACGCGAAAAACCTTACCTACCCTTGACATGCCACTAACGAAGCAGAGATGCATTAGGTGCTCGAAAGAGAAAGTGGACACAGGTGCTGCATGGCTGTCGTCAGCTCGTGTCGTGAGATGTTGGGTTAAGTCCCGCAACGAGCGCAACCCTTGTCTCTAGTTGCTACGAAAGGGCACTCTAGAGAGACTGCCGGTGACAAACCGGAGGAAGGTGGGGATGACGTCAAGTCCTCATGGCCCTTATGGGTAGGGCTTCACACGTCATACAATGGTGCATACAGAGGGTTGCCAAGCCGCGAGGTGGAGCTAATCCCAGAAAATGCATCGTAGTCCGGATCGTAGTCTGCAACTCGACTACGTGAAGCTGGAATCGCTAGTAATCGCGGATCAGCATGCCGCGGTGAATACGTTCCCGGGTCTTGTACACACCGCCCGTCACACCATGGGAGTGGGTTTTGCCAGAAGTAGTTAGCCTAACCGCAAGGGGGGCGATTACCACGGCAGGGTTCATGACTGGGGTGAAGTCGTAACAAGGTAGCCGTATCGGAAGGTGCGGCTGGATCACCTCCTTTAAGAGCGTGCATCCGACGTTAGGCGTCCACACTTATCGGTTTGTTTGATGTTACAGCCAAGGGTCTGTAGCTCAGGTGGTTAGAGCACCGTCTTGATAAGGCGGGGGTCGTAGGTTCAAGTCCTACCAGACCCACCAAGTTACGGACGGTGGAAGAAGTACTCTGCCGTGACTGGGGGATTAGCTCAGCTGGGAGAGCACCTGCTTTGCAAGCAGGGGGTCGTCGGTTCGATCCCGTCATCCTCCACCAAAACCTTTTGGTTACCAAACGCAAGCATCGACGAAGTGATGTCGATGGTGTTTGCGTTTGGCCTAGCCAAGACGAGCGTAAAAGTTCGGCTGTTCTTTAACAATATGGAATGTAGTAAAGGTGTCGCGGAGCATTGATGAGATGCTCGGTAGTAACGCGACACTGGGTTGTGATTGTATCAACCAGTATTACCAGAGCAATCGAAAGATTGTCTTGGAATACGGCACAACGCGAGAACTCAGCCTGTAACGAGACATACTCGTTATAGGGTCAAGCGAATAAGTGCATGTGGTGGATGCCTTGGCGATTACAGGCGATGAAGGACGTAGTAGCCTGCGAAAAGCTGCGGGGAGCTGGCAAACAAGCTTTGATCCGCAGATGTCCGAATGGGGAAACCCGGCCCGCATGGGTCATCCCTTGCTGAATACATAGGCAAGGGAAGCGAACGCAGCGAACTGAAACATCTAAGTAGCTGTAGGAACAGAAATCAACCGAGATTCCCAAAGTAGTGGCGAGCGAAATGGGATCAGCCTTGTACTCTTTAGCAGTATTGCTAGCAGAACGGAATGGAAAGTCCGGCCATAGCGGGTGATAGCCCCGTATGCGAAAGCAGTATTGTGGAACTAGGTGTACGACAAGTAGGGCGGGACACGTGAAATCCTGTCTGAAGATGGGGGGACCATCCTCCAAGGCTAAATACTCGTAATCGACCGATAGTGAACCAGTACCGTGAGGGAAAGGCGAAAAGAACCCCGGGAGGGGAGTGAAATAGATCCTGAAACCGCATGCATACAAACAGTCGGAGCCTGGAAACGGGTGACGGCGTACCTTTTGTATAATGGGTCAGCGACTTACATTCAGTGGCAAGCTTAACCGATTAGGGAAGGCGTAGCGAAAGCGAGTCCGAATAGGGCGTTCAGTCGCTGGGTGTAGACCCGAAACCAAGTGATCTATCCATGGCCAGGTTGAAGGTGCGGTAACACGTACTGGAGGACCGAACCCACTAACGTTGAAAAGTTAGGGGATGAGCTGTGGATAGGGGTGAAAGGCTAAACAAACTTGGAAATAGCTGGTTCTCTCCGAAAACTATTTAGGTAGTGCCTCGTGTCTCACCTTCGGGGGTAGAGCACTGTCATGGTTGGGGGGTCTATTGCTGATTACCCCGCCATAGCAAACTCCGAATACCGAAGAGTGCAATCACGGGAGACAGACATCGGGTGCTAACGTCCGGTGTCAAGAGGGAAACAACCCAGACCGCCAGCTAAGGTCCCTAAATATTGCTAAGTGGGAAACGAAGTGGGAAGGCTAAAACAGTCAGGAGGTTGGCTTAGAAGCAGCCACCCTTTAAAGAAAGCGTAATAGCTCACTGATCGAGTCGTCCTGCGCGGAAGATGTAACGGGGCTAAGCAATATACCGAAGCTGCGGATGCACGTAAGTGCATGGTAGGAGAGCGTTCTGTAAGCCTGTGAAGGTGTCTTGTAAAGGATGCTGGAGGTATCAGAAGTGCGAATGCTGACATGAGTAGCGATAAAGGGGGTGAAAGGCCCCCTCGCCGTAAGCCCAAGGTTTCCTACGCAACGTTCATCGGCGTAGGGTGAGTCGGCCCCTAAGGCGAGGCAGAGATGCGTAGCTGATGGGAAGCAGGTTAATATTCCTGCACCGTCGTATGATGCGATGGGGGGACGGATCGCGGAAGGTTGTCCGGGTGTTGGATGTCCCGGTCCCTGCATTGGAGATGGCACTTAGGCAAATCCGGGTGCGTGATTCAAGGGTGTGGGGCGAGCGACTTTAGGTCGCGAAGCAATTGGAAGTGGTTCCAAGAAAAGCCTCTAAGCTTCAGTCATACGAGACCGTACCGCAAACCGACACAGGTGGGCGAGATGAGTATTCTAAGGCGCTTGAGAGAACTCGGGAGAAGGAACTCGGCAAATTGGTACCGTAACTTCGGGATAAGGTACGCCCTTGTAGTTTGACTGGCTCGCGCCAGAAGGACGAAGGGGTTGCAATAAAATGGTGGCTGCGACTGTTTAATAAAAACACAGCACTCTGCAAACACGAAAGTGGACGTATAGGGTGTGACGCCTGCCCGGTGCCGGAAGATTAAATGATGGGGTGCAAGCTCTTGATTGAAGTCCCGGTAAACGGCGGCCGTAACTATAACGGTCCTAAGGTAGCGAAATTCCTTGTCGGGTAAGTTCCGACCTGCACGAATGGCGTAACGATGGCCACACTGTCTCCTCCCGAGACTCAGCGAAGTTGAAGTGTTTGTGATGATGCAATCTCCCCGCGGCTAGACGGAAAGACCCCATGAACCTTTACTGTAGCTTTGCATTGGACTTTGAACCGATCTGTGTAGGATAGGTGGGAGGCTTTGAAACCGGGACGCTAGTTTCGGTGGAGCCGACCTTGAAATACCACCCTGGTTTGTTTGAGGTTCTAACCTTGGCCCGTGAATCCGGGTCGGGGACAGTGCATGGTAGGCAGTTTGACTGGGGCGGTCTCCTCCCAAAGTGTAACGGAGGAGTTCGAAGGTACGCTTGGTACGGTCGGACATCGTACCTAAAGTGCAATGGCAAAAGCGTGCTTAACTGCGAGACCGACAAGTCGAGCAGGTGCGAAAGCAGGACATAGTGATCCGGTGGTTCTGTATGGAAGGGCCATCGCTCAACGGATAAAAGGTACTCTGGGGATAACAGGCTGATACCGCCCAAGAGTTCATATCGACGGCGGTGTTTGGCACCTCGATGTCGGCTCATCTCATCCTGGGGCTGTAGCCGGTCCCAAGGGTATGGCTGTTCGCCATTTAAAGAGGTACGTGAGCTGGGTTTAAAACGTCGTGAGACAGTTTGGTCCCTATCTGCCGTGGGCGTTGGAATCTTGACGGGGGCTGCTCCTAGTACGAGAGGACCGGAGTGGACGTACCGCTGGTGTACCTGTTGTCTCGCCAGAGGCATCGCAGGGTAGCTATGTACGGAAGAGATAACCGCTGAAAGCATCTAAGCGGGAAACTTGCCTGAAGATGAGGATTCCCTGGAGACTTGATCTCCCTGAAGGGTCGTTCGAGACCAGGACGTTGATAGGCTGGGTGTGGAAGCGCAGTAATGCGTTCAGCTAACCAGTACTAATTGCCCGTGCGGCTTGATCCTATAACCGGTATGTTTCCGGCTGGGTCTGCCTTGTGCCTGATACACACATACTCACAACCAAACTACATTCCCATATTGGCGGCGTTGACCATCGAGTCAGCGACGCGACAAGTCATAGCCTGGTGACCATAGCGAGTCGGTACCACCCCTTCCCATCCCGAACAGGACCGTGAAACGACTCCGCGCCGATGATAGTGCGGATTCCCGTGTGAAAGTAGGTCATCGCCAGGCTCTCCCTCAAAACACCCCAGCTCCACTCGAGCTGGGGTGTTTGCTTTTACGCCTCCAAAACGCAGCACCACCGCTGCCTCCCTGCCGCAACAGCCCAACAAAAAAGCCACCCAACGGGTGGCTTCTTGCGTTCTGCTGCTCCAAACAACCTCAGACCCGCGCCAGGTACCGCTCCACCAGCCTCACCCAGTACGTCGCGCCCAACGGCAGCAGCTCGTCGTTGAAGTCGTAGCTCGGGTTGTGCAGCATGC
>NZ_ASZV01000068.1:0-2894 GCF_000442475.1 Ralstonia sp. AU12-08
CCCATGTCCATCATGGTGGCCAGCGGCAAAGGGGCCGAACACGGCATTCTTTTTCGGGATGCCGCAGCAATCGAGAACCTGCGCAAGGTCGACACGCTTATTGTGGACAAGACAGGCACGTTGACCGAAGGGCGCCCCTCATTCGATCGGGCCATTGGCCTCAATGGATTTTCCGACATGGACGTCTTGCGCTTGGCGGCCAGTCTGGACCAAGGTAGTGAGCACCCCTTGGCCGCTGCGATCGTGGCGCAAGCGCGCGAACAGGGGCTCGCGCTCGAGCGGCCGGAAGATTTTGAATCCGCGTCAGGGATCGGCGTGAGAGGACACGTCGCTGGGCGAAGCCTGGCGCTCGGCAACACCTCGCTGATGCAGGCGCACGCGGTTGCTGTCGATGCCGCCTCCACCGAGGCAGACGCCATGCGAGCCCGAGGCGCCAGTGTGATGTACCTGGCGGTCGATGGGGTCCTTGCTGGCCTGCTGTCGGTTTCCGATCGCGTGAAGACGACAACACCGCAGGCCCTGACCCAACTCAGAGCCGATGGGCTTCGGATCGTGATGGCTACCGGCGACGGAAACGTGACCGCCCAATCCGTCGCAAAACAACTTGGCATTGTTGAGTTTCGCGGCGAGGTCAAGCCTGCGGATAAGCTGGCGTTGGTCGCCACACTTCAAGAACGAGGCTTGGTTGTAGCGATGGCAGGCGACGGCATCAATGATGCACCGGCGCTCGCCAAAGCCGACGTGGGTATTGCGATGGGTACCGGTACCGATGTCGCGATGAACAGCGCCCAGGTTACCCTCGTGAAAGGCGACCTGCGGGGCATTGCCCGTGCCCGCGCCTTATCCGAGGCAACGATTGCCAACATGAAGCAAAACCTCGGCTTCGCCTTCCTTTACAACGCACTGGGTGTGCCATTGGCTGCCGGCGTGCTCTATCCTTTTACCGGACTTCTGTTATCACCCATGATTGCCGCATTGGCGATGAGCTTGAGTTCGGCATCGGTGGTCGCCAATGCGCTGCGACTCCGTGCGACCCGACTCTGATCCCAGCATTCGCCGCTTCACGAGGCTATTGCGAACAATTCTCATTCTCCCTTACAATCTCCTTATTTCGGAAGGGGAGTCAAATGCAAGGTGCTACAAAAAGCACGCATTGGGGGAAGGTTTGGCTTGCTGGGGCGCTTGCCTGGCTGTGTTCCACAACTGCGCTTGCCGGCGAATCGCCGTTCGGGTGGATTTACACGGCCGACGTTATGCCCAAAGGCCGCTTCGAATTCGAGCACCAGTCTTTCCTGCAGCGGGGCCAGTCCCAAGGATCCTATAGCGGATTGCTCAACCGCGAAGAAGTCGAGTACGGCGTGACGGACAAATTCCAATTGGCCGGCTATTTCAACTGGAGCTACGTGAACGCCAATCGGAATGGTCTTGATGGCACCACGCGTGGGCCGCTGACAGATCTCGGTCCCAATGACGATCCGACTGGGCGTTACCGCAAGACTCGCTTCGAGACTGTTTCACTCGAAGCGATCTACCAACTCATGAACCCAGTGACTGATCCGATCGGCTTGGCACTGTACATCGAGCCAGAACTGGGGCCCCGTGAGCGCGATCTCGAATGGCGCATCATCTTGCAGAAGAACTGGTTGGATGATCGGCTCATTTTTGCCGCCAATATTCTCGGTGCCCATGAGCGCGACAAAACCGCCATGGGTGATATTGAGCGTGCTTCCATGCTTGATCTGACCGCCGGCGTGTCCTATCGCTTGACCGACAACCTGAGCCTGGGCATGGAGGCGCGCAACCATCGTGAATTCCAGGGGTATCGCTATAACCGTCGTGATCACTCCGCGTGGTTTCTTGGCCCCAATTTGCACTACGCCACCAAACACTGGTGGGTAACGGCCGCGTGGCGCCACCAATTGCCCGTAGTCAAAACCTACAACGAGGACCAGGCGGACGTAGTGGCAGGCAACCGTATCTTCGGTGACGAGCATGCGCGCAACGAGTTCATGGTCAAGGTGGGGTTCCCATTTTGAAGCGCGTCCATTGATACGGAGACAGACATGAAGTGGACTCCCATGGCGGCAGTGCCGCTTGCGGTGCTGGTCGTGCCCGTCCAAGCGACGGAATACCTGACAGTTCAACAGGCTCAGGCGCAGATGTTTCCTGGCGCGAGTTTTCAGGCCGTGCCTCTCCAGATTACGGACCAGATTCGCGAAACATTGAACGAGCGCTCCGGGGTACACGAGCCATTCAATGACAAGGGGGTCTGGAAAGTGTCGACTGGCGGCTGGTTCATCGTGGATCGCGTGGTGGGCAAGCATGAAAAAATCACGTATGCCGTGGCGCTCGACGCCAAGGGAGCCGTGCGCGCCGTCGATATCCTGACGTACCAGGAAACGTATGGCTATGAGGTGCGCAATGCCGACTGGCGTGCCCAGTTTGTTGGTAAGACCGCGCAGGATGCTGTGCAGCTTGGTAAAGACATCCGTAACATCAGTGGCGCGACGCTCTCATGCAAACACATCACCCAGGGAGTCAAGCGGGTGCTGGCTGTGTATGACCTCTTACTAGCCAAGATGTGATTCGTCGCTCCAAACCGCTATTGGGGACTTTCGTTGAAGTTCGCATTGACGATGTGTATCCCCAGGACTGCGCTCACTTGGCAGAAACCGCCATCGCAGCGGCGTTCTCCGTAATCGAGCAAGCCGAGGCGTTGATGAGCTTCCAGCGCTCGGATAGCGACTTGTCACGTCTGCATGCGGCGTCGGTAGGCGAAGCGGTCCGCGTTCACCCTTGGACCATGCGTGTGCTGCGCGAGGCCCAGCGCATGCACGAGCGTACCGGCGGCGTGTTCGACCCCACCGTGGCCCGCATGTTGGTGGCACACAAAA
>NZ_ASZV01000069.1:0-2011 GCF_000442475.1 Ralstonia sp. AU12-08
GGTAAGCACCCGGTGAACCCGTCTTGCCAGCTAGGTGGCGCTGGGCGTCCAGCGATGCGGGAGCAGTTCGGCGATGTCGGCCGCCTTGTGGGTCGGCAGTCGCGTGAGGACGTCTTTCAGATAGGCGTAGGGATCGTGCCCGTTGAGCTTGGCCGATTGGATCAGGCTCATGACGGCAGCCGCGCGTTGACCGGCGCGCAGTGAGCCTGCAAACAACCAATTGGAGCGACCCAGGGCAACCGGCCGGATCTGTCGCTCGACGTGGTTGTTGTCGATGGGCACCGTCGGGTCGTCGAGGTAACGCACGAGAGCCGGCCACCGCTTGAGGCTGTAGTCAATGGCCCGCGCGATCGCCGAGCCGTCTGGGACGCGGCGTCGCTGTTCCTCGAGCCAGGCGTGCAGCCGCTCTAGAATCGGGCCAGCCCTTTGTTGCCGCGCTGCCAGGCGCTGGTCTGGCTCAGCATCCCGCACTTGCGCCTCGATCTCGTACAAGCTCACCATGTAGCGCAGTGCCTGGCCCGCCAATTCGCTCTTGTGCTTGTCGTGCAGTTCAAAGAACTTGCGCCGCGAATGGGCCATGCAACCGATCTCAGTGACGCCACCGTCGAAGCTGGCCTTGTAGCCGGCGAAGTCATCACATACCAGCTTGCCTTGCCACTGCCCCAGGAACGCGCGAGCGTGCTCGCCGCTGCGGCTGGGCGCAAACTGGTAAATCACCGCGCGCATCTTCTCGAACTCGCTCGGCGCATAGGCCCACAGGTAGGCGCGGTGCGTCTTGCCATTGCCGGGCGCGAGCATCTGCACTGGCGTTTCGTCGGCGTGCAGAACACCGTGGCTCAGAACCTCTTCTTGCAGGGCGTCCACCAGCGGTTGCAGACGCACGCCACAGATGCCCACCCACGCGCCCAGTGTCGATTGCGGGATGGCCAGACCGGCGCGCGCATAGATGCGCTCCTGCCGATACAGGGGAAGGTGGTCGCCGAACTTGGACACCAGCGTATGTGCCAGCAGTCCGGCCGTCGGGATGCCTTTGTCGATGACGTGGGGTGGCACCGGCGTCTGCACCAGCGTCTCACACTGATCGCACACCCATTTGCCGCGGATGTGACGCTCCACGGTGAACGTGCCCGGCGTGTAGTCCAGCTTCTCGCTGATGTCTTCGCCAATGCGCTTGAGCGCACACCCACAGGTGCAGGTCTCTGCGTCCGGCTCGTGGTGGATGTCGGTGCGCGGCAACTGCGGCGGCAATGCCTGGCGCTTGGGCTTGCTCTTGGCTTCAGATTTGGACGACGGCAGGAGCGCTTCCAGTTCGGTCTCAATCGCCTCGAGGTCTGCGTCAATGGCTTCGTCCAGCAGACTCGCCTGTTCAGATGTCAGTTGCTCGCTGCGCTTGCCGAACTTCCAGCGCTTGTGGATGGCCAGCTCGTGTGTGAGCTGGTCGATCTTGGCTTGCCGGTACCGCAACTCCCGGTCCTTCTCGCCGACCTGGGCCATCAACTGCGCAGCCAGTGTGCGCAGTTCGTCCGGGCTCAGGGCATCGAGGTTGGTGGGTAGGTTCATGCGGCGAGTCTGCCAGAACCCCAAGTCCTCTGGAAGGAAGCCAGTTTACGGCTTTGGGGGTATTACACGACCGTGATCGCGTGGTCGTGGGTGAGCGTCTGCCAAGGCAGCCCCGTCACCAGCGCACGCAATTGCTCGGGATTGAGCGCCGTGGCGATCGCCTGGTCGCCGTTCGTCCAGATGAAGCGCCCCTTGTTGAGGCGCCGCGCGGCCAGCCAGATGCCGAAGCCGTCGTAGACCAGCACCTTCATGCGCGTCGAACTCTTATTGGCAAACAGGTAGGCGTGGTGGGGGCGTGCCGCGCCGAACACCTTGACGACCCGCGCGAGGATCGTTTCGGTACCGGCGCGCATGTCCAGCGGCTCCACGGCCAACCAGATCGCGTCCACCCGAATCAACGCAACCACCCTTGCAGCCACTGGGCGCACTGCGCTGCGGCCGATCCCGGCCA
>NZ_ASZV01000070.1:0-1455 GCF_000442475.1 Ralstonia sp. AU12-08
CAATACTGTTCAGATAGTATTTTTAAAGCCATAATCCTCATCCATCGAAGCTTCAATGGATGAGGGTGATGGCCAGAACACGCAAGACGCTGCCGTCGAGAGTTGACGTTGCGCATTTGATCAGCGCCGGGGTGCTGGCCAGCGTGTGTCCACGGACGTTGATCGAAGAAGTGTTGGCCGAGACCGGCAAGGCCAGCCAGCGGGAGCGGCTGCTGCCCGCGCCGGCAGTGGTGTATTACGTGATGGCGCTGGCGCTGTGGCGCGAAGCGCCGCTGGAGGAAGTGCTGCGCGTGGTGTGCGAAGGCCTGCAATGGCTCGGCGGCGGCCACACTGAGGCGGTGCAGGCCAGCAAGTCCGCGATCTCGCAGGCGCGCAGCCGGCTGGGCCCCGAGGTCATGCGCCAATTGGCCGATCGGGTGCTGCGCCCGCTGGCCGCGCCGGGGGCGCCAGGGGCGTGGTACCGGGGATTGCGCGTGATGGCCCTGGACGGCAGCTGCATGGACGTGGCCGACGAGGCGGCCAACGCCAAGTTCTTCGGCTACCCGGGCGCCTCGCGCGGCCAAAGCGCCTTCCCGCAGGCGCGCGTTCTGGGCCTGGTGGAATGCGGCACGCACGCGGTGGTGGCAGCCGGCATCGCACCCTACGGCCACAGCGAGCAGGTCATGGCCGCCCAGTTGCTGCCCGCCAAGCTCACGCCCGAGATGCTGGTGCTGGCCGACCGCAACTTCTACGGCTTCAAGCTCTGGCAGACCGCCTGCGCTACGGGCGCCAAGCTGGCCTGGCGGGTCAAATCCAACCTCAAGCTGCCGGTAGAGCAGATGTTGCCCGATGGCTCGTACCTGAGCCGCGTGTTCGACAGCGACGACCGCGCGCGGCGCGCAGGGCAAACGGTGCGTGTGATCGACTACGCGCTCGAGGGCTCGGCCACGCCGGCGCAGGGCAGCTACCGGCTGCTGACCAACCTCCTGGACCCCGATGCGGCGCCGGCCCTGGAGCTGGCCGCGCTGTACCACGAGCGCTGGGAGATCGAGGGGGTGTTCGATGAGTTCAAGACGCATTTGCGCGCCAACAGCACGGTGCTGCGCAGCAAGACGCCCGAGCTGGTGCAGCAGGAGCTGTGGGGGCTGCTGCTGGCGCACTTTGCGATTCGCCAGTTGATGGCGCAGGCGGCCTGGGCGCGCGAACTCGATCCGGATCGCCTGAGCTTCATGCACGCCGTGCGCGTGATCAAGCGCAAGATGCCGCAAGCTGCGGCCGTTTCCCCCTGAGCGTTTGCCTGCCTGGCGCGAGGCCCTGCTGGCCGAGATCGCGCGCGGGCGCTGCGTGAGCAGTCGTGGGCGCCTGAACCCGCGCGGCGTCAAGCGCAAGATGAGCAACTTCAATGTTCGGCATCGCGGCGCAGCGCTCCATTTGCGGCATCAGCCAGTGCCGGTGCTTCGTATCTGAACAGTATTT
>NZ_ASZV01000071.1:0-1328 GCF_000442475.1 Ralstonia sp. AU12-08
ACATGAACCGTATCGCGCGATCGCGTTGCGAGTCCCTACGGACCGTCCCAGGCGGATAGGCTGCTAGCTCGCTCTCCAGGACCCTTGCAGCCAGCGCGCGCGTGTACTTGGACGCTCCCCATACCTCTGTCGCCGAAAGCTTGCTGTAGACCTCCCTAGCGTCCTTCTGAGGGCTGATTTGAAGCTCTAAGCGAGTCCAATCCGGTTTCCCTGCCTGCCGGTATTCGGGCTGCTTGCCCTTCTCGTAGAGGCGGGCCCTGATCGGGCTGGAAGGTGCGCCCAGGTAGAGCGTGCGTCCGTCCTCAGGGAAGTCGTCCCAGTCCCCCCTCTTGTCGCCCTTGAGCCGGAACTCCCGTTTCACGTCCAGGCAGATGCCGAGCAGCTCGTCCCAGGCACCCGGCTTGTCCACGTCATGGGCCGAGTCGACGCGTGTCACTCGATGGTCCGGGATAGCCTCCCGCAGACGCTCCACGACGACCGGCGTGAGCGAACCTTTGACTTCCAGGCGCGCCCATCCCTCGTTCTGCCCGCCCCACCCGACGGAGGCATATTCGCCATGCTCTGTCCGCAGGGAAATCAGGTTCCCGAAGCCGTTGAAGTACCCCTCCCGCTGCTTCATCTCCGCACCGGAGATGTAGGCCGCTGAGAGCAGTTTTTCCGGGCCATCAAGCCGAGCCGTGGCCGTGTATGCGTCGAACTGGGGCAAATCAGCCTCCTTTCCTTGCTGGGCTTGGCTTTGCGGGCCGTTTCCGTGCCTGTTTCTTTTCCTGTGTGGTGGGGTGTGACCCCCCTGTTAGACGGGGGGGTCTGGATGCTCCCGGAGTGCTCACGGGAGACGGGGCGGGCGGGCGGGCGCGCGTCGCTCCGCTGCCGTGCGTCCGTCCTCCCGCCCCTTTCGCTTTACGCCTACCGATCTGCTCCATATCCCCGATCAGATCTGCTGTGTGTTCCTCGAACAGGTCATTGACCAGGCCAAGGTGAACTTCCAGCTTGGACTGGGCTTCGTCCAGGTTCGCTGCCATGCGTTCCTTGGCTTCCTTGGTAGCTGTTTTGGCTGCCTCAATCACCGTGGCCATGCGTGCGAAAACAGGCTCCGCTTGCTCCAATATCTCGGCAACGAGGGAGGACTTGCTCTGTCCTGTCGCCTCGCTTAGGCGGCGAATTGCAGCGTCTAGGGACGGTTTGAGCGTGACGGAAATTCGGGGATTCGTGCCTGCCATGTCTGCTCCTGTGCATATCTGGATGCAGCATAGCGGTTGTGATGCCGCATAACAAGGTTTTATGCAGCAGATTTGCAACGGCCTGGGGATGGCTTGCAGAGCGCGGGG
>NZ_ASZV01000072.1:0-1288 GCF_000442475.1 Ralstonia sp. AU12-08
AGCTTGCCCCCGCAAAACGAATCCCTTGCTGAGGTTAAACTGAAGCAAGGAGAGATGTGATGACAAGCAAGACAAAGCGGGCGCAGTACACGCTGGAATTCAAGCTGGAAGCGGTACGGCTGGTGAAGAGCGGGCAGAGCATGGCAGTGGTTAGCGCGACCCTGGGCATCAGAGCGCAGACGCTGCATAACTGGGTCAAGGCGGAGCGGGAAGGCAAGCTGACTGGTGCGGGTATGAAGCCGGTCAGCCCGGAGCAGATGGAGCTGGCCCGGCTTCGGGCGGAGGTGGCGCGCTTGAAGATGGAGCGCGATATTTTAAAAAAAGCCGCAGCATACTTTGCGAAGGAGTCGGTGTGAGGTATGCGTTCATCGAGCGAAACCGACGTTACTGGCCGGTCTCGGTCCTGTGTGAGCTGTTAGGGGTCAGCCCCAGCGGCTATCACCAGCGCAAGCAACGCACAGTAAGCACCGACAGGCCAGATAGAGGCCGACTCAGTGACGATGCCTTGTTGGCCCACATCAAGGCGATTCACGCCGGGGTCAAGGGGGAGTACGGCTGGCCGCGCATGTGGAAGGAACTGCTGGCGCGTGGGGTGCGGGTGGGCAAGGAGCGTGTTCGCAAGCTGATGGCGCTGCACGGCATCCGTGCCCGCCACAAGCGCAAGTACATCGCGACAACCAACTCGAACCACGATTTGCCGGTGGCCCCCAATCTGCTGCAACGCGACTTTAGCCCAGCAGCACCCAATCAAGTCTGGACGAGCGACATAACCTATGTGGCGACCGCCGAAGGCTGGCTCTACCTGGTGGTCATCATCGACCTGTTCAGCCGGCAGGTGGTTGGCTGGTCGATGCAACCACACATGAAGGCCGAATTGGTCACGGACGCGCTGCGCATGGCCTGGTTCCGGCGCCGCCCGGAAGCCGGTGTGATTGTGCACACCGACCGGGGAAGCCAGTATTGCAGCCATCTGTTTCAAGACGCCCTGAAGGCGTATGGCATGCGCTCGTCAATGAGCCGCAGGGGCGATTGCTGGGACAACGCGCCGACTGAGAGTCTGTGGGGGTCGTTGAAGGTCGCTCGCCTGCACGGTCGCCAGTTCGCTACCCGCCGCGCCGCAATGGACGAGGTAATTGACTGGCTTGGCTTTTATAATGCCAGCCGACTCCACTCGACGCTGGGCTACGTCAGCCCCATGACGTTCGAGAAAAACTGGTCCGCAGCTCAGCAACACCGGGCTGCCTAATTCCCTCGGTTATGGGATTCGTGGAACAGGGGCAAGGTCACC
>NZ_ASZV01000073.1:0-1280 GCF_000442475.1 Ralstonia sp. AU12-08
TGGAGTGACCCCTTGGGGCTGGACAGGGCGGCAGTTAGAAACTAAGCCGCCTGCAGGGTGAGTTGGGACTCGAACTGGTTGGGCGAAACGTAGCCGAGCGCCGAGTGCATTCGCTTGGCATTGTAGGTGTCTTCAATGAACCTGGGCAGACGCGCAGCGACATCATCGAATGTCCGGTAACCGGCCAGGTACACTTCCTCGACTTTTAACGTCTTCATAAAGCTCTCGGCCTGGGCGTTGTGGTAAGGGTTACCCGGCGCACTCATTGAGCCGATCAGACCATATTCACGCAGCGCAGCCCGGTACCTCGCGCTTGCATATTGCGAGCCCTGATCGGTGTGGTGAATGCAGCTTCCTGGCGTTGGACGCCTGTTTCGCAATGCGGCGAACAACGCGGCCAAGGTCAGGTCGGTGTCGATGCGACGAGAGATCGCGTAGCCCACGACTTTGCGGCTACACGCATCCAGAATGGCCGCGAGGTACACAAAGCCTGCGGCGACTTTGATGAACGTAATATCCCCCACCCAGACCAGATCCGGCTTGGAGGGAATGACATTGCGATACAGGTTTGGAAACGCCGCAAGATCTCCACTCTCGGTACCTGCACGCGCATATCGGCGTCGCGGCCTGACACTTAGATCGTGCTGCCGCATGATCCGAGCGACCCGTTTGTGGTTGACGTGATGTCCGCGTGCGCATAGCTCCCGGACAACACGTCGATAACCATACCCGGGAAACTCATCTTGAATCTCGCCAATGAGTTCCACCAAGCGGCCATCACTGAGCTCGACAGCTTTGGCCGTGGAGCGATAGTAGTATGTACTGCGAGGCAGCGCGATCACGTTGCACCCCTGGCGGATGGAGCAACGAAGGGGCCGCTCACGATCGATGAGTTCTCGTTGCTGCTGACGAGCAGCAGGCGCGACGTTTTTTTTAGCAGGTCGACTTCCATGGTGAGCTGTCCCACCTTGCGTTCCAGTGCAGCGATCTTGACCTCGTATTCTGCGATCGTTGACGCTGCGACTTCTTCACTGTCAAGCTCACCGCGATCAAACTGGTTCAGCCACATCTGAATGAGGTTGGCTGAAATTCGATAGGTTCGCTGCGCCTCACGACGGCCAATGCGGCCGTCACGAATGTCGTGACATAGCTGCAACTTGAATTGCGGACTATGCCGCCGGTACGACCCGTTTGTTGACATCTAGCTGATCCTTGTAGGGGCCCAGCAAGCGTATCACTCCCTAACTGCCGCCCTGTCCAGCCCCAAGGGGTCACTCCAA
>NZ_ASZV01000074.1:0-1258 GCF_000442475.1 Ralstonia sp. AU12-08
CCCGAGGTAGGTTTTTGCATCGAATGTTGACCCACGTATAGAACACTGTCCCGCTCGGCAACGAGCGGGAGATTGGAGTGATCGACGTGGCCATACTGAGCATCATTCGACGCTGGCATCTTCGCGACCAGATCCCGTTGCGCGAGATCGCCAGACGCCTGGGCATCTCCAGGAACACGGTCAGGCGCTACCTGCGCGCTGACGTCACTGCACCGGCCTATCCTGCACGGCAGAGTCCGAGCAAGCTCGACGGCCATGCCGCCAAGCTCTCCGCTTGGCTCAAGACCGAGGCCAACAAGCCACGCAAGCAACGGCGCACGCTCAAGCAGATCCACACTGATCTGTGTGCCTTGGGCTTCACCGGCTCCTACGATCGCGTTGCCGCATTCGCTCGCCGCTGGCGCCAGGAGCAAGCCCGCACGTCGGGGCGAGGCACCTTTATCCCACTGCGCTTCGCAGAGGGTGAGGCCTTCCAGTTCGACTGGAGCGAGGACTGGGCGGTCATCGCCGGCGAGCGCACCAAGCTGCAAGTGGCTCAGTTCAAGCTCAGCCACAGCCGCGCATTCTTCCTGCGCGCGTATCTGCTGCAGACCCACGAGATGCTGTTCGATGCCCATCACCACGCCTTTGTGGCCTGGGGCGGTATCCCGCGTCGCGGCATCTACGACAACATGAAGACCGCCGTGGATCGCGTGCGCCTGGGCAAGTTGCGTGACGTCAACTTGCGCTTCAGCACCATGGTCAGCCACTACCTGTTCGACGCCGAGTTCTGTAACCCGGCCTCGGGCTGGGAGAAGGGGCAGATAGAGAAGAACGTGCAGGACAGCCGTCACCGCATCTGGCAACGCATCCCTGCATTCGGCTCTCTGGTGGCACTTAATGACTGGCTGGCCGACCAGTGCGTACGGCTGTGGCAGCAGACCCGCCATCCTGAGCTGGACATGACCCTCTGGGAGGCCTGGTCGCTGGAGCGGCCACACCTGATGCCCGTGGGGCAGCCGTTCGATGGCTTTGTGGAGCACACTAAGCGCGTCTCACCAACCTGCCTGGTGACCTTCGAGCGCAACCGCTACAGCGTACCGGCGTCGTTTGCCAACCGGCCCATCAGTCTGCGCGTCTATGCCAATCGGCTCGTGTTCGTGGCCGAAGGCCAGGTGATTGCCGAGCACGTGCGGCACATCGACCGTAGCCATCTTCCGGGGCGCACAATCTATGACTGGCACCACTACCTCGCGGTGCTGCAGCGTAAGCCCGGTGC
>NZ_ASZV01000075.1:0-1210 GCF_000442475.1 Ralstonia sp. AU12-08
TTACTTCAGGATCTTGGCAACGACGCCAGCACCCACGGTACGGCCGCCTTCGCGGATAGCGAAGCGCAGGCCTTCTTCCATGGCGATCGGGGCGATCAGCTTGACGGTGATCGACACGTTGTCACCCGGCATGACCATTTCCTTGCCTTCCGGCAGGGCGATCGAGCCAGTCACGTCCGTCGTACGGAAGTAGAACTGCGGGCGGTAGTTGTTGAAGAACGGGGTGTGACGACCACCTTCGTCCTTCGACAGGATGTAGACCTCGCCCGTGAATTCCGTGTGCGGCTTGATCGAGCCCGGCTTGGCCAGCACTTGACCACGCTGAACGTCTTCACGCTTCGTGCCGCGCAACAGAATACCGACGTTGTCGCCTGCTTGACCTTGGTCCAGCAGCTTGCGGAACATTTCCACGCCCGTGCACGTCGTCTTGTCGATCTTCGGCTTGTCGCCGTCCATCGCGATACCGACGATTTCGATTTCTTCGCCGACCTTGATGATGCCGCGCTCGATACGGCCGGTCACCACGGTGCCGCGACCCGAGATCGAGAACACGTCTTCCACCGGCATCAGGAACGTGCCGTCAACAGCGCGCTCCGGCGTCGGGATGTAGGTGTCCAGTGCGTCGGCCAGGTTCATGATGGCCACTTCGCCCAGCTCGCCCTTGTCGCCTTCCAGCGCCAGCTTGGCCGAACCCTTGATGATCGGGGTGTCGTCGCCCGGGAACTCGTACTTCGACAGAAGTTCACGCACTTCCATCTCAACCAGTTCCAGCAGCTCAGCGTCGTCCACCATGTCGCACTTGTTCAGGAAGACGATGATGTACGGCACGCCCACTTGGCGGGCCAGCAGGATGTGCTCACGCGTTTGCGGCATCGGGCCGTCAGCGGCCGAGCACACCAGGATGGCGCCGTCCATCTGGGCGGCACCGGTGATCATGTTCTTGACGTAGTCGGCGTGGCCCGGGCAGTCAACGTGCGCGTAGTGACGGTTAGCCGTCTCGTACTCGATGTGCGCGGTGTTGATCGTGATGCCGCGTGCCTTTTCTTCCGGCGCTGCGTCGATTTCGTCGTACTTCTTGGCGGTACCACCGAACTTGCTCGACAGCACGGTGGCGATCGCTGCGGTCAGCGTCGTCTTGCCGTGGTCAACGTGACCAATCGTCCCAACGTTCACGTGCGGCTTGGTCCGCTCGAACTTTTCCTTTGCCATG
>NZ_ASZV01000076.1:0-1204 GCF_000442475.1 Ralstonia sp. AU12-08
CATTGACCTGCTCCCCGCGATTAGTACGTTGACGATGTAGAGTCCGTTCCCAAGAGAGGAACGGTCATGAAGAAGCGATTCACCGAAGAACAGATTATTGGCGTGCTGAGGGAAGCCGAGGCCGGCGTGAAGCCGGCGGAGCTGTGCCGCAAGTACGGCATCTCGGACGCGACCTACTACAACTGGAAAGCGAAGTTCGGCGGGATGACGGTGTCCGAAGCGCAGCGCCTGAAGGGGCTGGAGCAAGAGAACAACAAGCTCAAGCGCCTGCTGGCCGAATCGATGCTCGACAACGCCGCGCTGAAGGACCTGCTGTCTCGAAAGTAGCAAGCCCGCAGGCCAAGCGCGAAGCGGTCCGGACATTGATGACCGAACGCGCCATGGGTGTCACCCGGGCCTGCGGGCTGGTAGGGATTTCGCGCTCGCTGTTCCACTACGAATCGCGCCGCCGAATTGACGACGAAGTGCTGACGGGTCGGATGGTGGCCATCGCCGCGCAGAGGCGCCGCTATGGCTATCGCCGGATTCACGTGCTGTTGCAGCGGGAGGGCTGGCTGGCCAATCACAAGCGCATCTGGCGGCTGTACAGCAAGGCGGGACTGAGCGTGCGCAAGCGGCGACGCAAGCGCATTGCGGCTGTCGAGCGCAAGCCGCTGTCGCTGCCAACGGGCCCGAACCAGAGTTGGTCGATGGACTTCGTTTCCGATGGACTGGCGTATGGTCGGCGGTTTCGCTGCCTGAACGTGGTCGACGATTACACGCGCGAGTGCCTGGCCATCGAGGTCGACACCTCGTTGCCGGGCTTGCGAGTGAAGCAAGTGCTGGAACGACTGAAGGAGATGCGAGGCTTGCCCGCGTCTATCACGGTGGACAACGGTCCGGAGTTCGCTGGTAAGGTGCTGGACGCCTGGGCCTACGAAGCGGGTGTCACGCTATCGTTCATCCGGCCCGGCAAGCCCGTGGAGAACGCCTACATCGAGAGCTTCAACGGGCGGTTCCGCGATGAATGCCTGAACGAGCACTGGTTCGCCTCGATGCGCCACGCCCGGCGGCTGATTGAGGAATGGCGTATCGAGTACAACACCGAGCGGCCTCACAGCTCGCTCGGCTACCTGACCCCGATGCAGTTTGCGCAGGGGCATGAGCAAGAGTTTTTAACCTCGGACTCTAACTGTGCTTCGTACTAAAACCGGGGGCAGGTCAA
>NZ_ASZV01000077.1:0-769 GCF_000442475.1 Ralstonia sp. AU12-08
GCTGCGTAACGGCGCACCGTTCGCCGAACTGCCAGAGGGCTTCCGACGCCTGCAATCCACACTGCTCAAACGCCCTGGTGGCGATCGCGAGATGGTCGAGATCCTGGCGCTGGTGCTGTTGCACGACGAACAGGCCGTGCTCACTGCGGTGGAGCTCGCACTGGAGGCGGGTGCCCCGTCCAAGCAAACCATCCTGAACATCCTCAGCCGCCTCCTGGAAGGCGAGCCCGTGGCACCGATCACCTCACCACAGGCACTGGCGCTGCACGTCGAACCGCAGGCCAACGTCGGCCGCTACGACAGCTTGCGAGATCGGGAGGTGCATCATGCAGCATGAAGTCATGTTGGAGATGCTCAAGTCGTTGAAGCTGCACGGCATGGCACAAGCGCTGGGCGACCTGGCGGCGCAGGACTCGCCGGCCTACCAGTCGGCCGTGGCCATCCTGTCGCGTCTGCTCAAGGCCGAGCTCACCGAGCGCGAGGTGCGCTCGCTGGCCTATCAGATGAAGGTGGCGCGCTTCCCAGCCTACCGAGACCTGACCGGCTTCGACTTCAGTTGCAGCGAGGCCAACGAAGCACTGGTGCGGCAGCTTCACCGCTGCGAGTTCCTCGAGTCGGCGCACAACATCGTGCTGGTCGGCGGCCCAGGTACGGGCAAGACCCATCTCGGCACCGCCATCGGCGTGCAGGCCGTGGAGCACCATCACCGTCGAGTGCGCTTCTTCTCGACCGTGGAGCTGGTCAACGCGTTGGAACTGGAGAAGGTCTC
>NZ_ASZV01000078.1:0-767 GCF_000442475.1 Ralstonia sp. AU12-08
AGGGCGAACAGAACCATCTGGTAGGGGAGCGGTTTTCCGGCGTTGCTCGCGAAGAGGAATATGAACGCGGGAAAAATCACGCCAAACAGGAAATGGCGGAAGTAGTAAGCACGAGAGAGGCCACCAAAGGTTTTTGCGAACAACGTATTCATAAGTCAATCTGATTTGCGGGTACGAATCGAAAATGCACGCGGGCCGTTCGTGGGTTGCCGCGATGCCCAACGTACATTTAACGGCGGCGAATTCGCTTGCCGCACCCCTCGCCCGAAGGGAGGCGAATTCCGAGATATCTATATCAGGTGTAAGAGTATTTTAATTGTGGTTGCCAAATTTTCTTGGAGCCCAGTATGGGAGGTATCTGCGCCAATCCAGTGATGTATGAGATTAAATATCCCTCTAATTGGGGGGGGCTAGATCACTGAGCTATCTAACCGTCTGAGGGTACACTCCTCAGCCAAGAATCTTAGGGTTCTGAGAAATGGTCGAGGGGATATCGTGCAGGTCAGGCCTACGTGTGCCGGCCGTACGGTAGTGGGGATGGCGATTGCAACTTCGGCGATGGTCGACGTAGCGCAGATCATAGGCAACAAAACAATGGACGCACTTAGTGAGGCACAGCGCAACTGGATAGATGGCGCTCCCATTATTCCTGCCACGTTGACGGTACGAGCACTCGATGGCCAGTCAACGCATACCTATGAAGTTCTGGATCGAGATGCGGAGGGGCGTGTGCACGGTTTGCACAAACGCCGCGGGTGGAAGGGGTT